>DYSA01000084.1:0-2664 GCA_020726425.1 Fibrobacter succinogenes
TTGCGACGCCCGTCTGAGTCCAAAACCGGCAATGATTTTGATTGCGACGCCCGTCTGAGTCCAAAACCGGCAATGATTTTGATTGCGACGCCCGTCGGAGTCGAAAACAGGAATCGTTTTTGATTAATCCAACTGGCGGAGTCGAAAACAGGAATCGTTTTTGATTAATCCAACTGGCGGAGTCCAAAACAGGAATCGATTGGTAATAACAAAAGTGCACCGATTCTCTCGCGATCGGCGCCCTGTGTTATTCTGGGGTTGATACTCCAACTTTGGGCCACGGTAAATCCCACGGAGAGTAGAGGTGTTGAGCACTACTCCATCGATCGAGTGCTTCCCACTCTATTCCTTCCGAGGGAACAAGAAGATAGCAATAGTCCAAATCGTAGAGGCTAAATCGAAGTGCGTAGGCGTGAAGGTAGCACCGATCTGGTTCGATATCATGAGGACCGTGGTAGATTGGGTCGCCAAGAATTGGTGATCCAAGGCTTTTGAGTGCCACACGAATTTGATGCGTTTTTCCGGTGCGAAGGCGAACGATAAAAAGGCGAGGGCAGCCGTCTGAACCATAGCTGAAAAATTGGGTGCGCGCCGGATTCTCATGGGTTGTTTCGAGTTTCCACGACCCACGGCGAGATCGACTCATATCACCGACAACTGATCCCTGTTTCTTTTTGGGTTTGCGATCACTGAGGGCGAGATAGTACTTTTCGATCTGGTGGAATTCAAAGAGATCCCCTAAATCTCTCGCCACTTGAGCTGATCGTGCCGCAATAAGAAGTCCTGATGTAACTTTGTCTAAACGGTGTACTGGCCATAGTTTTTCACTGCGCGTCAGTTCAAGTTGAGCAAAAAAACCAGTCTCTCCATCTTCGCTGTGGAAATTTGCTCCCGCTGGTTTTTCAACAACGATAAAATGTTCTGTTTCATCAATAACTCTCAATGAGATACCTATTTCGTTTTGAAAAGTAACAATCGCGATTTCGTATGTCCTACAAAAAAAAGATCCTCAAAGAAAACTGAGGATCGAAAAAAAGCAGATGTTTTCAACCGATGTACCAATGAACCAACAATCAAAATTGATTAGTCGCAAGGAGCACCAAAGTGCAGGCTTCGAGAACTTCGATACCGGCAGTTTGTACCTTTTTCATCAATTGAGAATCTTCCGTTCCCGGATTGAATATAACTCGTTTGGGTTTTAGTCCAATGATTTGATCGATCGAGCCGGCAAGGTGTTTTGGACCAACGTACAGGGTAACGGTATCGATTTTTTCCGCGATGTCGGAAGCGGAGAGATAACAGTTTTCTCCATCGATAGTTCCACCGGAAGGAGTTACGGGAAAAATGCGGTATCCATGAGTTACAAGCATTTTTTGAGCTCTATTGCTGTAGCGATCTTCTTTGGGACTCGCCCCGATTATTGCGACATTTTCCATAGCGTATCCTATTCGTATATTGTTGAAATAAGCTCTTCTGGGGTAACCGAAGCCGTTCCAATTTCGCCAACGGTGATTCCCGCTGCGTGATTTGCAATAAATGTTGCTTCGATGGGATTTGCTCCTGCCGCGATAGCCGCGGTAAAAAGAGAAATCACCGTATCGCCAGCACCAGTCACATCGTACACCTCTTTCGCCATGGTATGAAGGTGAGTCTCTTTGCGTTTACCACCATCAAAGAGCATCATTCCCTTTTCCGAAAGCGTTAGAAGTAAATATTTAAGAGAGTATTTGTCGACAATCTGCCACCCTTTTTCAACAATGACAGAATCTTCGGGCATCCCTTTCAACGTCAGTCCCAGTGATTCGTACCCTTCTTTGAGATTTGGGGTGATAACATCGACTGAATCGTAGTAGTTCCAGTGTTTTTCTTTGGGATCCACAGAAACGAAAATTCCTCGTTCGGTGGTCATTGCAGTGAGTTCTTTTAATAGCGAAGGGGTAATAACTCCTTTGCCATAATCGGAAATAAGAACCGCATCCATGGTATCGATAATTCCACGGATGGCCGCGATAAGGCGAACTTCTTCATCGTTATTCAGGTTGCTGTTATCTTCAGAGTCAACACGGACAACCTGTTGTTGATGCGCCATGATTCGGGTTTTGGTTGTCGTTGGCCGTGAATCGGAACTGATCAGTGCTGAAATATCGCAACCATACTGTTTCAGTGAATCGGTGAGAAGTAATCCATTTGAATCGTTGCCACACACCGCGGCGATGTACGGGGTGATCCCCACTGATGCAAGATTTTGCACAACATTAGCCGCTCCACCGAGTCGTACTGTTCGCTCGGTAACATCAACAACAGGAACTGGTGCTTCGGGAGAGATGCGATGGACGCGTCCCCAGATATACTCGTCGAGCATTATATCGCCCACGATGAGTATCTTCTTTGCGTCAAAATTGGCAATTATGTCAACAATACGATCTTTTTCAAGCATGATTTCTCCTTGATTTACCCAATAAGAATGGAAGTCCAAAAACTAACCCAAGGATCAATTATTAGACTAAACGGCGAAATATTAAACACTGAACCGAACACCATGAGTCCCATGAGAATCATAGGGCCGTGGCGAGTTACCTCTTCAAATTTGACAGCCTGATGGTAGGGGAGAAGTCCGAGTACAATTTTCGATCCATCCAAGGGTTGTATAGGAATGAGATTGAA
>DYSA01000084.1:2764-8326 GCA_020726425.1 Fibrobacter succinogenes
CCTAAAATAATAAAAGCCGGTGATTTACCGGCTTTTATTTAATCGAAAGAGAAGTGAAAATGTTACGCTTCGATAACTTCTTCTTCTTTTTTCTTTTCAAGTGGACGCCAATTGTTCCAAACGATCAAGATTGGACTTGCAACAAAGATCGAAGAGTATGTACCGATAATAATACCGATCATCATTGTAAGAGCGAAATATTTCAAAACGTCTTCTGTCGTAAAGAAAACCGCGTAGATTGCTACAACAGTAAACAGTGTTGTTAACGACGTATTGCACGTTCTTGAAAGAGTCTGGTTGATCGCTTTGTTGATCAAATCTTCCAAACTCAATTTGCCCGGATTCGTTTTCGTAGTTTCGCGAATTCGGTCAAATACAACGATTGTATCATTCAAAGAATAACCGATCAGAGTCAACAATGCCGCAATAATTGGAAGAGAAATTTCCCAGTTAAAGAGAGCAAAGATACCAAGTGTTATAGGTACATCGTGGAAAAGTGCAATAACTGCAGCAAAACCATACGGGAAATTGAATCGAAGTCCCACGTAGATAATAACGACAAGCATAGAAAGCAACATTGCCCAGATAGCATTCTGTCCAAGTTCGCTTCCTACTTTTGGTCCAACAACTTCAGCTTTTGAAACTACAAAAGGAGTTGTCGGAAGATCCTGTTTCAGGATACCAATGATTTTGTCACTGATGCCTGTACCTTTTTCGGTTGATTTAACAATGATTTGTACTTCATCGCCATTTGAACCAATTTTTTTGATTTCAGGGGAACCAAGCTTGAGACCTGAAACTGAAGCACTGATTTTAGCATTGTCTGCTTCTGAAACCGGCTGTTCGAATTTCAAAAGCAGAAGAGTACCACCGGTAAAATCGATAGAAAGGTTTGGTCCTCCGCGGTAGATTAAAGCTATCATACTGAGAAGGAAAAGTACTCCCGAAAAGATAAACGCTTTGTTTCGGTTTCCAATAAAATTGTAATTCGCATTTTTGAAAAATTCCATTATATCATCCTCTTCTTTCAGATACTCATCTTTGTCGCTTTAGCACGGCTATAAATCAGATCTTGAACAAGTCGTGTAAAGGTTAATGTTGTAAAGAGAGAAACCAAAATACCCAGCATCATGGTCACTGCGAATCCGCGGATTGGGCCACTTCCGATGTAGAACAGGATCAACGCTGTCAGAAGAGTGGTTATGTTTGAATCCATAATGGTTACAAATGCTCTCTCGTACCCAGCTTCGATAGAAGTAAGAGGTCCTTTTCCAAGGCGTAACTCTTCGCGAATACGTTCAAATACGATAACGTTCGCATCCACAGCCATACCGATTGTCAGGATCAGACCTGCAATACCAGGAAGTGTAAGCGTTGCTCCAAAACTCGCCATCAGTGCAAGCACAAAGGTGATGTTCAGGATCAGTGCTGCCACAGCGATAATACCAGACTTTTTGTAGTATAGAATCATGTAGATTGCCACGAGAAGAAGACCAATGATCGCCGCAATACTCGCACGATGGATAGATTCAAGACCAAGTGATGGTCCAACCGTGCGTTCTTCGATGATTTCAACCGGAGCTGGAAGAGCACCCGCCTGAAGTACCACCGCAAGGTTTTTTGCTTCATCACGTGTGAAGTTACCTGTGATCTGAGCGCTACCCATTGAGATCTTTTCATTTACATTTGGTGCTGAGTAAACAGTGTTGTCGAGTACGATCGCAAGTTGTTTGCCTTTGTTACGCGCTGTAACACGAGCAAAATCTTTTGCACCCTTGTTGTTGAAGTCGATGTGAACAACATTTCCACCAGAAGTGATATCACCCTGAGAAACGCTGCTGTTCGCTTTGATGATATTCTCACCGCTCATCTCTTCTGTTGATTTCAAAATGTAAAGAGTTTTGAATTTAATTCCATTCTCTCCAACATTTGTTTCCGCACTCCACGCAAATTGTGAACCCGGAACTGATTTCTTTAGAGCTGCAACAACTTTTGGTTCGTTGATAATTTTGTCTACAACTGCTCTGTCGCTCTCTTTTACTGCAAACGTATTATTCTGAAGAAATGCATATTCAGAGAATAGTTTTGTTGCGATAATGGGAGCATTTGCAGAGTCTGTTCCTGTTTTTGGCGCGGTTAAGTCTGCAAGTTCATCGACTTTTTTCTTGTCGCTTCCAGAGAACAACTCTTCGCCAATTTTCTGCTCTTTTGAAGCAGAATCAGTAAGTGAAACAGCAGTAGCACTGTCATTTGCACTATCCGTTGAAGTCGTCGCTGAATCTTTAGTTGAGTCTTTTGCCGTTGTATCTGCGGTTACTGGTGCAGTCTCTGTTTTTTCTTCACTAGAGATTTCACCCTTAATAGCCATGTCAATTGCATTTTTAGCTTTTGATGCAGTTGCATCATCGCGCAGTGTATGGAAATACAGTTTTGCTGTTTTACCAAGAACACTTTTCGCCGCATTCTCATCATTCAAACCAGGAAGTTCAATAATGAGTCGGTTGTGTTGGGGAACTTTTTGGATCGATGGTTCGGTCAAACCAATCGCATTGATACGGTTTTCAATGATCGTGTACGCTCGGTCGAGCAACTCTGGATCATTCTTTTCTTTCAAGCCTGTTGTGTCGATCTGAAGTACAAGGCGCATACCACCTTGAAGGTCAAGACCCATGTTTACGATCTTCTTACGAATCTCCGGTTTGGTGTTGATCTCTACTCGCTGCAGTTCTGGATCCATCGTATAGATTTTGAACGATGGGATGAGAAAGTATACCGCCATCGCGGCAAATAGCAGCGTAAACAGAACACTCCAAGTGAAATTTTTCCGCATAGCACGCCTTTCCTTGAAAGAATATGGTACAAAAAATAAGCGGGCCAGATAATCTGACCCGTCGCATAAGATACATAACGCCTTTTCCTTATACAAGAATAGGAATTCACAATGTAATTGTTATATTGTTATTGTTTCCGATGGAGCTGCCATTACAACCTCATCATATCCTTTACTACGCAATGCATTGGCAAATGAATCCATCTGAACTGGCTCTCCGTGCACCAGTATAATTTTTTTCATTTTTTCCGGTGGACAGTGACTTAAATAGTGAAGAAGCTCATGTCTATCCGCGTGTCCGCTGAATGCATCCATTGTTTTTATAGTACAGCGAACTTTGTGTTCTTCACCAAAAATCTTTACAATTTTTTCCCCTTCTACTAAATGTCGTGCAAGGGTATGCTCTGCTGCATATCCCACAAATAAAACTGTCGCTTTGCGATTTCCTATGTTGTTTCTCAGGTGATGGAGTACTCTCCCTCCTTCTGCCATCCCTGAAGATGATATGATTATATGAGGGTAATCAATACCATTTAATCTCTTTGACTCTTCGATAGACTTGATGTACGTCAGTCGTTCAAAACTAAAAGGATCAATTCCATCGCGAATATAGTGTCGCTCGGTCTCCCTGTCGAGCATTTCTAGGTGGTTTTGGAACACTTCAGTAGCGTGTAGCCCCAAAGGTGAATCCACAAAAATTGGAATATCAGGTATTCGATGCTGATCGTACAACTTGTGAAGCATATACACGAGTAATTGCGTTCTTCCTACCGCAAATGCCGGAATTATTAATCTTCCGCCGCTCTGAACGGCTTCCGTAATGATATCGACAAGCTCTTGTTCAACGGTGGAGAATGGATGGTGTATTCTATTCCCGTACGTTGTTTCCATAATCAAGTAGTCAAGATCTCTCGGAAGGTTTGGGTCGTGCATTAAAGGCATATTTGGTCGACCAATATCTCCCGAAAATCCAAGTTGAAACGTCCTTCCTTTTTCATTTATTTCAAAAACGAGCGAAGCGGATCCAAGAATATGTCCCGCATCGCGGAACTGAACACTTATACCTTTCCCTAAAGAGAAGGGGTGGTCGTATTCATATGCCTTAAAAAGAGGTAGAGCAAGATCGACATCCTCTCTTGTGTAGAGTGGTTTAAATGGCTCTTTTCCCTGTTTTGCTCGAATCTTGTTAACGAATTCAGTGTCTTTTTCTTGAAGATACGCCGAATCATATAACATGATTTTGCACAATTCAACGGTTGCTGATGTCGCATGGATTGTTCCTCTGAATCCTTTGCGAACTAAATTGGGGATATTTCCACTGTGGTCGATGTGGGCGTGAGTCAACACAAGGTGATCAATTGTCGCGGGGTCATACTCGAAATTACGGTTACGAAGATAAGCCTCTTCACGTTTTCCTTGAAAGAGTCCGCAGTCAACGACAAAGCGAACGCCGTTTACTTCAGCCAGATATTGCGATCCGGTTACGGTCTGGGCTGCTCCATAAAAACCGATTTGCATGGTATCCTCCTCGTTAGTGCCTCTTTCCCTTGCGAATGACTGTTCTTTTTATGATTGGGCACCACCTTTGTTAAATCTGCCACTATTTTTGAGCAAAAACATACTCTCAATTGTTAACTTAGTAATTAAAGCTCTATCTGGCAACTGTTTTCATCATGTTTGGGATATATTTTATGAATATGAATAAAAAAGATACACTTCAAGGAGCAATGCTCCACGCAACTGAACAGTTAGCCGGCTCTTTTTTCGAAGATGCGGTTATACTTGTGTGCGTTCACGATGAGAATGGTGCCTTTGGGTTAATGATCAATCGCGCCAGCCATATGCCGTTGAACGAGGTATTTAACCCTGTACCGACTGTGGGGCCAGTTTCCCATCCATTTTATATTGGTGGACCAGTAGATGAGGAGGGGCTTCACTTGTTGCATCTTACTGATCCGTTTGATGTGCGCAATGGGCTTGATGTGTACGAAGGTGTCGAGTTAGGCGGCGAATGGGACACGATCGATGATATTCTCTTGAGTGACCCTGAAAAAATATTTCTGTTTCTTGGGTACAGCGGTTGGAATTCTGACCAGTTGGAAGAGGAGATATTAGAAGGAAGTTGGAAGGTGTATCGTCCCGATGTTTTAGAGCTTCTCAAATCGTGGAGCACCCGCGGGAACATATCGCGCACTGATATGGAAAAAATATTGGAAAATTCGTGAAATAATCGTTGCAGGTGCATTTTAAGTATTATATACTCTTTGTATAAAACGTTATCTTTGTATGATGAAGGAGTGCTCAATGCTTGTCAAGGAAATCAAAGAAATTGCAGAAGGAAAAGGCGTAAAAGCTGGAAAAATGAAAAAACTTGAATTGGTACGAGCGATTCAAGAGGCTGAAGGAAACACCGCTTGCTTTCAGAGTGACTTTGCAAGTAGTTGTCCTGAAGAAGGATGTCTTTGGCGTGAAGATTGCCTTTCTGGAAAATAGACGTTTATTGATTCTAGAAAATTAGGTTAGCTGTTTAGGCTAACCTTTTTATTTTTATGAACTGCTTTCAAGTACTTACTTTTCTAATAGCAGAGTCACTGGCCCGTCATTGATCAATGATACTTGCATCATCGCTTGAAAAATTCCCGTTTCTACTCTGTTGAGCTGTTTTTTGAGTTCTTCTACGGTATCCGTCCGCTCACCCCATCTCAGACTTACATCGAAACGTTCAGAGTTCT
>DYSA01000085.1 GCA_020726425.1 Fibrobacter succinogenes
GGGATATCAATCACTTACAAAACAAAAGATTTTTTCGTGGTACCTGAGTAGTAACAGAATATTAAAAGTCGAGAATCATCAGTGTTAAGTCATCTTCTTTTTTATTGGTGCGAATAAATCGTGTAAACAATCCAAGCATTTTTTCTAAAGACTCATCAGTAGAGTCTCCAACACATTTCAACCCACTGTTTGCGAGCCGAGCAATCCCGTACATATTTCCTTCGCTATTAGATGCTTCGGTCAATCCATCGGTATACAAAACAAACCGATTATCCCCGGGAGTATAGGAGATTGTATGATCAGCGATCATCAACGAAGGGAACATTCCGATAAACATGCCATCGGAACCGAACTCCCGAATTTCTCCTGTTGATTTGGTAATCAAAATTTGAGGACAATGGCCTGCTGAAGTATAGTGCAACTTACAATTCACCGTATCGAGAATTGCGTACATTCCCGTAATGAATTTATTCGTTTTCGCATTATTTACAATTGCTTTGTTCACTAATTCCAGTGTTTCCGAAGGCATTCGTTCGGTGGAGGCGAATGTTTTTAGGAGAATTTTAGTCATTGCCATAATAAGAGCAGATGGAGTTCCATGTCCCGAAGCATCGGCGACCATGATTCCGTACACACCTTTGGACAACTCAAAGATATCATAATAGTCACCACCGACCTGATCTTCTGTTAGGTACCGAGCACTTGCTTGAATTACATCATTGCAAGGAAGTTTTGCCGGAAGTAACCCATTCTGTACATCTCGTGCTGCGCGAAGATCTTTGTCGGTGCGTTCGTTCACCGACAGGAGTTGAGCAAACATGCGAAGTTCACCAATCACTGATCCTGCGGTGTGAAGAAGCATTCCCACATTGGAAATTCCTGCGCCAATATCAGAATCGGGAACACCTGTTAGGTCAAACCAAAATGCTCCCAAAACAGGATAATCAGCGGAACGAATACGCGCGTGAAGATACTCTTCTTCATTGCGATAGTTGCCTCGTGAACAGGCCATAAGCGTGCTATTTTTCCGGTGAAGATTCCGAGCAATAAGCGGAAGAATTGTATAATTATCGCTGGAAAAACGAAGCGACAGTTCATCGCCCTCTTCAATGCCATTTTCAATGGTAACCGACTCTTGCTGAAGAACAGAATCGGCGAGTACACCTCCAAAAAAATTAAGAGGGATAACAACGCCATCGGTCACCTCTTCAGCACCATCGTCAAGATCAACAATTCGGCGGGTTTCAATTAATGACAATGTTTTTTTATCAACGCGAAAATAACGAAGTTGATTGAACTTAACTACTTGCGGAAGTGCATACAGCAAAATTGAAAGTACTTCGGTTTCACTCTCAGCATCGTAAAGAAGTTCAGTCAAGTTGTTGATCAGTGCAGTGCGGTTTGATTCGTAATGCATCTGTTCAAGTTCATTTTTTAGGAACTCGAGCTTCGCCTGTAACTGCTCTGTTTCAGAACTCAAGGAGGTAGCTTTCGATAAATCCATCAATGTCTCCATCTAAGACCCCTGACGTATTTGATGTTTCATAGCCAGTACGGTGATCTTTCACCATATTATATGGATGAAGAACGTAGGATCGAATCTGTGAGCCCCATTCAATCTTCTTCTTGTCTTCCATTTTATCTTGACGACGAGCTTCTTCTTCTTCTTTGTAATGCTGTTTTACCCGGGCTTTCAGCATTTTCATACACGCTTCGCGGTTTTTAATCTGCGATCGTTCATTTTGACATTGTACCACAATATTTGTAGGAATGTGAGTCATTCGTACTGCAGAGTCAGTTTTATTAATATGCTGACCACCGGCACCACTCGCCCGATAGGTATCAACACGCACATCTTTATCTTCAATTACATAATCTTCAACATCTTCCGAAACTGGATAGGTAAAGACTGATGCAAATGAGGTATGGCGACGAGCACTTGAATCAAAAGGAGAAATTCGCACAAGACGGTGAACACCGCATTCCGATTTAAGATGACCATAAGCGTATTCGCCTTCGATTTCAAGCGTAGCTCCTTTGAGCCCCGCTTCATCACCATCGGTGTAATCGTGAACAATGTACTTAAATCCATTGCGATCGAGCCACCGCGTATACATATTGTAGAGCATACTTGCCCAGTCGCACGACTCTGTTCCGCCAGCACCACTGTGAATCGTGATGACCGCATTTGCTCGGTCATCTTCCCCGCTGAGTTTACGGATAAATTCAAGCTTATCGATCACATGCAAAAGATGATCAAATGAATCGCCAAGCTCTTTTATAGATTCAGTGTCACCTTCTTCAACAGACATTTCGTAGAGTTCCCGTAGGTCTGAAAGTTCCGAAAATGCTGCATCCCACGGATCAATCAAGGATTTTTCTTCTTTTGCTTGTTTGAGCATCGCTTGAGCAACTTTATTATCATCCCAAAATCCCGGAGCGGTACTTTGTACTTCCAGTTCCGCGAGTTTTTCACGGCGGGCATCGATATCAAGATAGGTTTTTAACTTGGTAATTCGTTCATTTGCATCATTGAAATGAGCAACGGTAAGTTGTTCTTCCATTTGTTCTCCTTATAATGGCGAAATATACATATTTTCAGCTCGCTTAAAGGAGAGTGTATGGCATTAACGAAACAAGAGCGTAAGTTCCTCAAGGGAGCAGCGCACCACCTAAAACCGATCGCGCAGGCCGGTAAAGATGGTATGACAGAACAGTTTATCTCAGGGGTAAACGACGCATTAAAATCACGGGAACTTATCAAAGTAAAATTCCTTGATACTTCCGAACTTCACCCCGGTGAAGATGGTGAAATACTTGCGGGAAAAATCGGGGCGGAACTAGTCGGAACAATTGGTTTTGTCGCCATTCTGTATCGATACACAGAAAAAGTGAAAACCCATGTACTCGATTCAATGACTGAAGAGTAAGTCGGAGAGTCAAACTGAATCGCACTATCTTTCACGTTGATATGGATGCTTTTTTTGCCGCAGTGGAACAACGCGACAACCCGAGTTTTCGCGGTAGACCGGTTGTTGTCGGTTCACTTCCGGGAACTCGAGGTGTTGTATCTACTTGCAGTTATGAAGCACGTCGATTTGGCGTTCGCTCTGCGATGCCAATCAATGAAGCGGTTCGGCGGCTCCCCGCCGATGCTGTTTTTGTACTGCCTGATGGGAAAAAGTACTCACTTATTTCACGCCAAATCATGGAAATCTTCTCCGATTTTTCTCCCCATGTTGAACAAGCCTCCGTTGATGAAGCATTCATTGACATGACCGGATCGGAACGACTATTCGGCACACCTCTGGAAACTGCTCAAAAACTTGCAGCCGAAATTGTCAAACGGCTGAATCTTACCGCTTCAATCGGCATTGCCCCCAATAAATTTCTCGCCAAAATTGCATCGGATATGAACAAACCATCGGGAATCACCGCAACGCCGTTTGATCCTGAATCTATTCGACTCTTTCTCGCGCCTTTGCCCGTGGAACGGCTCTGGGGAGTTGGACCTTCGATGCAAAACAACCTCGCTCTTCTTGGTGTGCAAACAGTAAAACAACTCCAAGAACTCCCCGAATCTCTTCTTTGCGATCGATTTGGTTCTATGGGAAGCCGCTTGGCACAGATCAGATTTGGAATTGATTCACGACCAGTGGAACAGCACGAAGGTGCCAAATCAATCTCCCGCGAACATACGTTTAACGAAAATGAGTATTCAAGGGATGTTTGGATCGATTCACTTCGGTGGATCTGCGATGATGTAACGCGCCAAGCTCGCAAGGCGAATCTGGCCGGAAGAACCGTAACGCTTACCTTTCGCACGCCAGATTTTGTTCGCAAATCGTCATCAATCACAATCCCGATTGGTACGGATTGTTCCGAAGAGATGTTCCGGATAATTTCAGATCTTGCGGCAAAAGCATTGGCTCCAATTTCTGTTTTGAGACTCATTGGAGCGGGTCTTTCTGGATTTCATGAATCTGAAAGCGAACAGCTCTCACTTTTTAGCCAAAGTGGAGAACAAGAAGAGCGCGAAAACTGGCGCAAAAGAGATCGCGTTGTCGATCTCATTCAAGACAAATTTGGTGCTTCACTTCTAGTGCGGGGGCGGGATAAGAATAAAAAACAGGAAAATAGACGAATATAGTCTTATTTTAATTATATTCCGAACCTTCATACCGCAGAGACTTGTTTCAGAGGACAAAAAATGAGAATTACCCAAGAAGCTGATTACGCATTCAGAATTGTGCGATGCCTAGCCGTTTCCGAGAATGGGAAGATGGGTTCCATTGATATTTCTGATTGCGCGGGAATCCCCCACCGCTTCACTTTTAAAATTCTACGCAAACTTACTCACGCCAAAATCACCGATTCAATTCGTGGTAAAGGCGGTGGCTATCGACTCGCCAAAACACCCAAAGAGATCACTCTGCTTGAACTCGTGGAAATAATTGACGGGCCAGTGTATATAAACAAATGTTTGGAACCAAATTACGAATGTTCTATGCATACGAATACCCTCTGTCAACTTCACCGTAAAATCAGACAAATCAGTGAAACGATTCGCGACGAAATGCGGAAAGTAACGTTCGATATGCTTGATGCAAGCTTTCTCGAAGAGACTCGGCTGAAAGACAAGCAGTAGTAACGAAGAAATCGAATTGTGAAGGCTGATCTGTGTAGGATCAGCCTTTTTTTATTCCGCCCCAGAAATCTCGAGAAATAGATCACCTGCCATACCCGACTGTTTTCCATTTAATGAAGAGAGTGCGTCGAGATTACTGCGAACGCGAACCGTAAGACGATTGTTCTTTTCTTTCACAGAATCGGTGATATCAATTCGATACGGAGGCCACAACAGTGGCGGATAGACTTTCCCGTTCAGAGTAACCACCGCTGATCCGGAGAGTGACTCGAAATTCAATGATACCGAAGGTGCGTCGTCGGGAATTTCAAAGTATGTGGTGTAGACTCCTTCACCAACCAGATATGCGTAGCCAGACTCCCCCCATTGATAGCGATCCTCTTCCACCAGCGGAACAATCCGCCACCCCTTAACCGTCTGAATCACCGGCGAATCAACGGCTATGATCGGGGGATACGCCAGTGGATCCGGCGATGCTCCCACGGTGTGGCGAATAATTGACACTGAATTGTCACCTCGTTCAAGACAATCGGTTAATGAGTAGATCAACAGCGCCGAATCGTTGTCAAACCAAGCCCACTTCTCCCCTGTTGAAGGAACGCGAGATTCGAGCGGTGTAAGGTCCGTTCCATTTAGGCGTACGCGAAATGCTCCATGGGTCTGAAATTTCGCATCGCAATCAGAAATAATGAGATAGGCCGGTGATCCGGCGACTTGATTTTCGAACGTCGATTCGTAAAAGATCGAAAGTATCCCCGACTGGCGATCAATTGACATGCGATTTGTCCAGCGAGTAAGGGGAAAACTGTTCATCGAATTTGCAGCGAACGTCCATCGATCTGAACGGAGTTTTATTCGGTAGCGACTGACCTCATTTTCGGCCGGAAAGGTACTTTTGGAAACGTCAATGTGCGACGACGTGACAAAGACGGCAGTCTCTTCTGCATGGATCGAACACTGCGGGGACTCCGATTCTCCGCAGAGGGGAATGAGTTTCCCTGAACTCACTTCGAATTTCATCCAGGGATTTTCACCAAACTGTTTCAGCACACCGGTGATCGTTTTCTTGCCACGATTTTGAATCAAAACGGTGTCGATTCCCTCAGAAACAAACTGTCTAACAGACATCAACTCATGAACTCCATCGGGTGAGAAAATCTGATCGTCGAGTCTCTCATCACTGCTCAAATATTCGCCAATTTCATCGGGGCGAACCACATAGACCGACTTGGTTCGCGATCCGGCTAACCGTTCAACTCGATTGGCAAAGACACTTCCCACCGCTTCATCAAAACTCGCCACCGGAAGTGAGTGCAAAAAGAGAATAATCCCCTTTTTGATCGCAAATTTTTCCAGTAGAACAAACAGACTGTTGTTTATGAGCCTCGCATGAGGAATAATAACACCGCCATAGGAGGTGCCAAACTTTTTGTTCGTTAGAATGTAATCCTTTTCAGTATCACATTCAACAACATCCTGTTCCGTAATTACTTCAAAGGGAATCTGCGCGCGATTGAGCTCTCTGACCACTTCGAGAAAAACTGTGGTAACCAGCGGGATCACATCCGGTTCGGTGATCGAATAATCTGCCATTGCCGACTGTGAAGGATAGAGCAATGCAAAAGGGTATTTCGATTCCACCTGAGTTGATGCGAGGTAGAGCGTCTCTTGAATAGCGGTAACCACTGATTTCAAATGTTCAAAATCGGGGTGATTAAATCCAATCGAAGGTGGCGTTGTGCGCGAGTAGTGATATTTCTGATTGATATAAAATCCATCTGCCACAAGAATATCAACACCATCCAGAATCGCCTGATCTGCTTCCCGTTTCATCTCCGCAAGGGAACAGCTTTTCATACCGCTGTTGCGATTGATCACCATAGCGGTTTTCCTCTTGAACAGATGGCGATTCATAGAGGCGGTGGTGATCAGAGCCGCCTCGCAAAGTGGTGAGTTTGTATCATTGCGAATCCCCGTGACGGGAAATTCACTGTTTGCGAGAGAAAAAAGTGGTGCCACCGATGAGTGAAGATCGGTAAAATCACTTTCTGCGCCGATTATCCAACTGTCCAAATCCCTTGAAACAGCCCATTTCTGAATCGACTGAGGAAAGCGTTCAAAAAGGGTATCGTGAAGGAAATTCAGCACATGGGGACGATATTTTGCATCGCAGTCGCAAACGGGGAAAAACAGTGCCGGCAGTGAAGTAAGCAAATTTCGTTTGTAACGGGAACGATATTTCGTTATGAAAAGTTCGTGATCCCATGGAATCCCCGCATTCGAAGGAACCAGAGGTGGCATTTCACAATAGACGCCTTTAAATGACGACGAGAGTTTTTTCCCCTGCGTTTCACAGAGCGGTTCGAGAACGGTGGCGATATAACTTTGAGCGCACTTTATGCTAAAAAAGTTGGGCATACAGCGATGTTCATCGTTCAATACTGCTTTCACGGAAAAACGTATCACTTTCCACTCGCCAGAAGGTGCGACCCACGATGTTTCCGCAGTTTCATCACTATCATAAATGACTACAATCCCATCGAGAGCGATCTTTTTCCGCGAGACCAGCGGTGCCGCAAGAACATACTCCACGGTACTTGATTCAGGAGTGAACGAGTACGATTCGCCTTCTTCAAGCGTAACCGATTCGGCAACTTGCAGGTTTGAAGCGCGATAATTTCGTATTTGATGCACTTGCGCCGCAAAAACTGATTCTGCAGGTTCAGAAAAGTCGTCTCCAATCATCAGCGAAACATCTGATTTTTCACAGAGATCGAGGAGAAATCGAAACTGTTCAAGAAACTCTTCGGACATATATGAGGGATTCATGTCGTGCATCGGCCGAAGAACAATTCCGCGAAATCCCGATTCCACCAATGACGTAAATCTCTCGGTGATAATAGATTTTGTAACCGTTCCATTCCAGTGCCACAGCACGTGAAGCGAATCCGATTCTCGAGATTTACTCAGTAATGAAGAAAAACTTTCCACTCCGATCTCCTTGCTAAACAACCATTTTTACACAGTTTGAACAAAACAAGTCTATAACTTCATAAATTTGATGTCAAGGATTAGTTACAACTACCCAAGTGGTCGAAATATTTGCAAATTTGCTCCAGCACGAACCGTGGAATGAGTTGAGCTCAAAAGGCATGAAAACCACGCAAGGATTCTCTTTTTAGGTGCAGTGACGGTTTCAAACGTATCCATCGTCCTGTACTACTCAGATGATTTCCAATAATGGCGTTAGCTTCAGCACTCGTTCCAAGAATCCTCGCTTGAAACGCCGCTTTTGATGCTGGAGTTTCAAACCGAGCATTACAGGTTTGGAGAGATTGTGCAAGAATTCATGTTTTGTTGTGCCTCTTCGGGGAAATACGGATTTTGCGATCATCGTATCGGTGGTGGTATCACCGGCTGATATTTTTAACCCTTCGGGTAGAATCTGATCAGAAACAATGTGTTGGATTGATTCCCGAAGGGAAAAACATATCAGCCGTGGGTGAAACCCACGGAAGTGCGAAAAATGATTAAGTTTCCCCGAAGGGGTAAAACAGTGTAGCTTTTGTATACTTGCACAGCCTCTGGAAACCTGTAACGAGTATTTTTACATACAACCATGATTGAGTCCGCTCTAAAAACCCCGATTTTGTCAAAAAACTTAGTCAGCTCAATAT
>DYSA01000664.1 GCA_020726425.1 Fibrobacter succinogenes
AAATTGGATGGTTTGACGTCCGGCGATGGAATTTCCGCCGGAAATTGGATGGTTTAACGTCCGACGATGGAATTTCCGCCGGAAATTGGATGGTTTGACGTCCGGCGGTGTAATTTCCGCTGGAAATTGTATGGTTTGACGTTCGGAGATGGAATTTCCGCGGGAAATTGTATGGTTTGACTCGTTCCACGCTTGGGAGGAGATGACTACTTCTCCACAAAGAACTGACTCATCACTCCGAGCATTACTGACAGAGAATATTACTCATAATGAGTCCACATTCGATATACGGTAATGATTTTTTCGTCTTCAGAAATTTCATAAACGAGTCGATGCTGCTTATTAATTCTTCGGCTGATCATCCCTTTCAGATTTCCCTGAAGGTATTCAAATTCTGGCGGATAGACGAGTGGGTTCTCTGAAATGAGAGCAAGTAGCTTTTGAGTTTTCTCTTTCAGTCCACCGGAAGCCAACTTCTTTGCATCCTTTTGAGCCTGCGTCATGAAAATGATCGTGTACACTACCACTCCAGATTTTCAAGAGTGACACCATTTTCTTTTGATTCCGCACGAGCTTCGAGAAGTGACTCTTCCATCCCTTCGATACTGCGAAGATAAACATCATCAGTTGTATCTTCCGACTGATCAATGATCTGAATTTCCTGCCGTGAAAAGTGATTGAGTAGCCATGAAAATTTTTCATAGACCGCATCATTAATCTGAAGTGTTACTGTCTGCATGGAAACCTCATTTTTGAATTATGAATAATATACCACATTTACGAAGAACGTCACTTCTCCCCAGAGAACAGACTTACCATGTCAATCTACTTGCTCTTTCAAGGGAAAAACCGGTAAATTTCTTTTCGGTGAAGTACACAGCGAACTTCAGCAGTGCCATCGACAATTTTGATTCCGATTCGATAGAGCCCAACACGAATCTTGTAGAATCCGGTATAACCCTGCATTTTTTCGGCCTTGCCAAGTGCTCCGATATGTTCGATCTTTGGAAGTTCTACAAAAACCGCTGTTTCGGCCTGTTTTCGATACTCTGCGGGAAGTTTGGTGAGTTGCTTAATGAATGTTCGACTATAACTTACCTGCATGAGCGCCCTCTTGACGATAGAGTGCAATTGCATCTTCGAGTGAAAGTTGATCGCCTTCTTCCTCTTCTATAAAATGGGCAAGCGCGTAATTTTCAAGAACCTCTTCGATATGATTAAATGTTTTCATATCGAGCTGAACACCAACGGGCTTGTTTGATTCATCAACAATATATTTACGACGAATAACCATGGGGAACTCCTCTGTTATGATTTAAATATACACCGGTCAGCAAGTTTTGGTCCTTTTATTATTCCTCGTCAGAGACGGGGAACGAGACGTCTACTTCTCCCCGAAAAACTGACTCATCACATCAAGCATTTC
>DYSA01000665.1 GCA_020726425.1 Fibrobacter succinogenes
CGCAATCAAAATCACTCGGTGATTTCCACTCTGACGGGCGTCGCAATCAAAATCACTCGGTGATTTCCACTCTGACGGGCGTCGCAATCAAAATCAACTCCTGATTTTCTGTGGTTCATAGAATGAATGGTTTGAAATTGACCATCCTGTCTAGTGAAGCACAGTTTTGAAGGTACCACTCAGTTGCTCGCCACCAATTTTTTGGGTGCTCAAACACAAATTCCCAGGGTCCCGAGGCTGTGCAAGAATCCATGTTTTGTTGTACCCCTTCGGGGAAATACGGATTTTGCGATCATCGTACCGGTGGTGGTACCACCGGCTGATATTTTTAACCCTTCGGGTAGAATCTGTTCAGAAACAATGTGTTGGATTGATTCCCGAAGGGAAAAACATATCAGCCGTGGGTGAAACCCACGGAAGTGCGAAAAATAATTAAGCTTCCCCGAAGGGGTAAAACAGGGGAGCTATGCTTTAAAGGGGGCGGCGGATAAAAAAAGGGAACCGACTCTCGCCGATTCCCAAACTATTTCGATCTGAAAAAACTATCCTCGAACTGACTGTATGTACCCGTCGATCCCCGCAACACCTTCCTTAGAGAGCATCTTGATAAATGCGGATCCGATAATTGCGCCTTCCGCATAGGTACACGCGGTAGTGAATGTTTCATTGTCCGAGATTCCGAAACCGATCAGCTTTGGCGAAGAGATCAAACTGCTGATTCGTTTGAAATAGGCGATCTGCTCTTCGGAAATCCCCGATTTTGCGCCGGTGATCGCCGCACTTGAAACGATGTAGAGAAATCCTGTACTCAAGCTGTCGAGCATTTTGATCCGTTCGTCGCTGGTGTTTGGGGTCACGAGAAACGTAAAGCTCAAGTTGTGTTTTGCAAAGAGTTCTTTGTACTCTTTTTCGAAAACATTTGGTGGAAGGTCGGGAATAATCAGTCCATCGACGCCGGAGTCGGCACACTGGGCAACAAATTTTTCCACGCCGAACTGCATCAGTTGATTGACATAGCCCATGAGAATCAACGGCACGTTTGCGGTTTTGCGCGCTTCGCGGATCTGTTCAAACAAGAGTTTGAGCGTGAAACCGTTTTTTAGCGCCGCGGTTCCGGACTCCTGAATTGTGGGACCATCAGCAAGGGGATCAGAATAGGGGATTCCCACTTCGATCAGGTCGGCACCGGAGTGTTCGAGCTGTTTGATTATGGTCACCGTGTCATCGATATTCGGGTAACCGGCGGTGAAATAGATATTGAGAATATTCTCTTTTTTTGTTTCGAAGAGGGCGGTCATTCTATTGTTCATTTTGATTTGTCCTTTTCATATAGAATATTGGTAGGGGCACGGTATCGGTAGGGGCACGGCGCGCCGTGCCCGTACAATGAGGGGCACGGTATCGGTAGGGGCACGGCGCGCCG
>DYSA01000666.1 GCA_020726425.1 Fibrobacter succinogenes
TTAGTATTATTAACCATACGTTTACTTGTACTCTGGAGGAACTATGGCAGTCGCAATTTCAGCTAATAGCATTAAAACCCGTGGGATTTCGATCTTTGAAGAGTCGCTCAGTCACGAAGAGGAAGCGTTCATTTCTGTTCGCGGGAAAAATCGGTATGTGGTGATTACCGTGGACAAATACGAGCAACTTCGCGAAACTGAACTGGAGATGGCACTGTACGAATCGCGCCGTGATCTTGAAAATGGCAATTTTATACAGGAATCTGTTGAAGAACATCTGAAACGAATCGTCAATGGCTAAGCTCATTTTCACCGAAAGCTACCAGAAACGAGCGGCAAAGTTTCTTAAAAAGCACCCCGATCTGATTTCACAATACTCAAAGACGTTACAGCTTCTAGAAATCAACCCTTCGCACCCTTCACTTCGTCTGCACAAACTCAAAGGAAAACTCTCAGATCTCTATTCGGTTTCAATAACCATTTCCTACCGAATCACCATCGATTTTATTATTGACAAAGATCAGATCATTCCAATCGCCGTTGGATCCCACGACGAAGTCTACTGAAACACAGCGTGATAGAACACACGCAATACAACAATTAGTTCACTTCTTCTTACTCACTTCCGAAGGTGACTCGGTCAATCGTTTCACCTTGGGAAGGGAAAAGCCAAAACGCATGGCGAGAAGGCGTAGGATTGTAGTGACTGACACGGCTATGATAATCTGAGCGCCAATGGGAGCACCTAACTCCACTGCAATGATCATGGCGATTCCCCCAAAAATTGAAGCGGTGGCGTAAAAGTCGCGACTCACGATTCCCGGCATCTCCTGAACAATAATATCCCGAATAATTCCGCCGCCCGTAGCAGTGAGCACACCGATCATGATCGCTCCCACCGGACCAAGTCCGTACTGAAGTGCTTTTGCGACGCCGATGGCTGTGAACACACCCAGTCCAAGAGCATCTGAAACGATGATTTTCTGCCACTGTTTCGCCAGATTTTTCGCGAAAAAGAAAACTAAGATCCCTGCGATAATAGTGAGAATGAGATACCGTTCATCTTGAAACGCAGCGGCGGGAGTTGCGCCGATAAGGGCATCGCGAATCAGCCCACCACCAACGCCAGTGACAATTGAAAGTATCAACACACCGAGAAGATCCAGTTCATATTTCACCGCGCGAAATGCGCCGGACAATCCAAAGATAAATGTTCCAAACAGATCGAGAATTGAAAGGGTCATGACTGCTCCATCGTAAAGTTCTACCGGTTCGGTGTAAATATACGAAGAAACGATCAATCGACAAAATGATTAAACGAAAAAGGGCGAGTGTGCCACCACTCGCCTCTTGTTCAACCTACCTTGTTTGAGAAATCGGCGGTTTGCAAACCGCGCCTAGTGGAAAGATTTACT
>DYSA01000667.1 GCA_020726425.1 Fibrobacter succinogenes
ATCTGATCGAAAAGCTGGGGATTGTTGATCGGAATTAATACGAGGTTTCACGTGAAACAAAAAGGGCGATCCGATTATTCGGGTCAACCTTTTTGATATTACAGGTCAGCCATGAGGAAGTTTCGCACATGAATATGTTCAATTCCTTTGTAGTTTTCAAAGAGTATTTCATCCATTGAAACAACGATTTTACGGTAGTTGTCGGGAATAGCAAGGAGGTTGCCAAATTCACGTTTCTCCACCAATTCATCGGGGATTAAATACGCAACCTGCACATATAAAATCTGATCATTTTTAGATGCTACAAAATCAATCTCTTTATCACCTAGAGAACCGGTTTTCACAGAGTACCCGCAAATTTTAAGATGATTATGCACCACATTTTCCAGCAGTTTGCCAATGTCAGACCGTTTATATCCCACAAGGGCGTTGCGAATTCCAAGGTCTTCGAAATAGAACTTCTCCCCTATTTCAAAAAACCGTTTCCCTTCGATATCATGGCGCGGAAGGCGGGCAATCAGGAATGCTTTCGCACAGTGATCAAGATAGGCCACAACCTGATTTGTGGGGAGGTTGATTCTTTGTGACTTAAGAAACTTGCTGATACTGTTTGCACTCAAAGGAGAGCCTATTGTGTCGGCAACAAATTCGGTTAGTCGTTCCAGAAATGGAATATTTCTCACGCCGTGGCGACTCACGATGTCCTTGTAGAGAACCGTTTCGGTTATCGATTTGAGGTATTCGCGGATTACATTGTCGTCATTAGGAAGGTGATAGAGATATGGCAATCCTCCGTGGCGAAGGTAGCGAAGAAGCGTTTCAGAACTATCCTCAAGCGAATGGAACTGCATGAATTCAACATAGGAAAGTCCATGAACGGGAAAGGAGATAGATCTTCCACTAAGCTGCGTCGCCAGTTCTCCGGAGAGGAGATCGGCATTACTTCCAGTGCAGTAGACGTCGTACCCTTCGGCATTGAGTCCGCGAAGAGCCGTTTCAAAGGAGAGTATTTCCTGAACTTCATCAATAAAAAGAGCGGATTCTTTCGGATTGGGGCAGTTCTGATGAACATACTGTATGAGATCTTCGTCAGAGATAATCGGCCGAAACTCTGGAAGTTCTTTGTCGATAAAGAGTGTGCTGTTTGCAGGAAATAGCTTTGCATATTCATCTTGAATCAGGCGAAGTATGCAGGATTTCCCCACACGCCTCTGACCGATCAACACTTTGATGAGATTTTTGCCAATAAACGGCAAAACCTTTTCGACATACCGACGACGTTCGAATACATTTGCATTAGACATAACTAATAAAACCTCACAATTTGGCGTTTTTGTTAGATATGATTAATATAATTGTCGGGTATTGCACGGTGATTTTTCATTTATTATCGAAAAGAAATAATGAATT
>DYSA01000668.1 GCA_020726425.1 Fibrobacter succinogenes
TCATGTTCCACGTGAAACATCTCCCCTATTTGCACTCTCCCGCCGGATAACATATTTTAGCGGGCAACTGTACCATGTACTATTAAACAAAGGAGAAAAACATGGCAGAAAAAATGGAGTTCCAGACAGAAGTCAAACAGCTTCTTCAGCTGATGATTCATTCGCTTTACAGCCACAAGGAAATTTTCCTTCGCGAACTTATTTCAAACTCGTCCGATGCGCTGGACAAGATTCGGTTTGAATCTCTCACCAATTCGGCGATCGCGTGCGATCCTGACAAACTGAAAATCCGTATTAATCCTGACAAAGAATCAGGAACAATCGTGATCACCGATAACGGTATCGGTATGAATCACGATGAACTGATCGCCAACCTCGGAACAATCGCTCGTTCTGGTTCGAAAGCGTTCCTTGAATCTCTTTCTGGCGACCAGAAAGCTGACTCGAACCTTATCGGTCAGTTCGGTGTGGGTTTCTACTCGGTGTTCATGGTAGCGACCAAAGTTGAAGTTCTTACCCGTCGTGCGGATTCTGAGAAGGCGTTCCGCTGGATCTCCGAAGGCGAAGGTTCGTTCGAAATCGAAGAAGCTTCACGGGCAGAAACCGGAACAGATATCATCATTACTCTTAATGAAGATTCTAAAAACTACGCGGAAATCTGGGAGCTTAAATCTCTCATTAAAAAGTATTCAAACTTTATCGCGTTCCCAGTTGAACTGAAAAAAGCTCCAGAGTTCAAAGATGGTAAAGAGGTTGAAGGCCCGGTTGAATTCGAAATTGTGAACAACAACAAGCCGATCTGGGCTCGTTCAACTTCAGAAGTAACCGAAGACGAATACGCTGAGTTTTTCTCTGGCGCGTGTGGTGGATTCGGCAAACCTCTCAAAACGATTCATACCAAAGCTGAAGGAACACTTGAATACAGTTCGATCATGTACCTTCCGGAAGGGATCTCTCCTTTCGAAGCGAATAATATTGAACGCAAACACGGCGTGAAACTCTACGTTCGCAAAGTGTTCATTTCTGACGAAGTGAAAGAACTGATCCCCGGATTCTTCCGCTTTGTAAAAGGTGTGGTTGACACCGACGATCTTCCGCTCAACGTGAGCCGTGAAATCCTTCAGGACAACCCGATGATCAAGAAAATCGGAAAAGCGCTCACCGGAAAGATCTTTGCGGAGATCAAAAAGATGGCGGAAAAAGAGCCGGAAGAGTTCGCGAAATTCTGGAAACAGACCGGTACGATTATCAAAGAAGGCCTTCACAGCGAATATGAACACCGCGACAATCTTCTTGAAATCGTTCGTTTCAATTCGACTGTTGGTGGCGATGAAAACTATCTGACTTCTTTCAAGGACTACGTTGGTCGTATGCGTGATGGTCAGAAACATATCTACTATATCAACGC
>DYSA01000669.1 GCA_020726425.1 Fibrobacter succinogenes
GAATTTCCGAAACCCCGTGAACGCACTACCAGATTCGCGGACGCGGGGCTTTTTAAAAACGATACAACGACGCAACGATTCATCGACACAACGAAAACTCCGGAAACGATCGATCTGGAAATTTTGAATTGAGCCCCGAAGGGGCGGTTTATTCCAAACCAGTCCGAAGGGCTGGGGATTCCAAAACGATACAACGACGCAACGATTCATCGACACAACGAAAACTCCAGAAACGATCGATCTGGAATTTTTACCATGGATGAATCCATGGCCTAATAACGGTTTGATCCCATGGGATCGAGATTACATCATAGCCCACGGATTTATCCGTGGTGAATGAAAAGGAGTCATCATGAAACCAAAACTCACCGTGGAAATCTGCATGGGAAGTTCGTGCTACTCCCGTGGGAACAGCGAATCGCTCGGGATTATCGAACAGTTCTGCGAAGAGAACGACATCTCCGCCGAAATTGCGATCAAAGGATGTCTCTGCATGAACGTGTGTGCCAAAGGGCCGACGCTGATTATCAATGGTCAGACGTTCAACGGCGTGAATCCGGCCTGTGTAGCGGATCTGTTGAAATTCAATTTACGCGACACAGCGAAACAATGATTCAGCGACACAACGAAAATCTAATCGTTGAATCATTGAATCATGAGGCAGGAGCCTCAAGACGGCATTCCAAGGCTGAGCCTTGGAACGAGAATGAAGATTCCGGCGGACACGGGAAACACCGATGGTCGGCGTGATCGCGTGAGGGATGTGGAGGGGCGACAGCGTGCGGTATTTCCGCACCGAGCGAAGCGAAGCCCGGAGCAAGCCCGACGGTGAGCCTTGGCGAACCGACACGCCCAAAAGAAACGTTGTTACATTCTGATTTTGAATTGTCTCATGATGAGAAAACCATCTAATACGTTTAAAAATGAGATGTAAATAGTGAAAATGAGGCAGGAGCCTCAAATCGTGCGTGACAGGGCTGGAGCTCATGTCACGAGAATAACGGGGAACGATCATGAAAACTCCGCTCTATACCGAACAAACCGAATGCCGGGACTGCTACAAATGTGTTCGGTCGTGTCCCGTGAAAGCGATCCGCGTGCAAGATCATCACGCTCTTGCCGAAAGCGGACGCTGTATCGTCTGCGGGAACTGCGTGCAGGTCTGCCCCGCCGATGCTCAACGGATTCGCACGGATATTCCTCGAGTCAACCAGCTACTCAAAATCAAAAAATCGGTCTATCTCTCACTGGCTCCATCGTTTCCGGCGGAGTTTCCCGGAACCTGGCGTGATCTTCTTCCCAAGCTCAAAAAACTGGGATTCACCGGCGTCTCCGAGACCGCTCACGGGGCTGATCTGGTTTCTTATCACCAGAAAAAACTGTTGGAAACAAATACGGGCGTGACTA
>DYSA01000670.1 GCA_020726425.1 Fibrobacter succinogenes
TCATTGATTTTAAGCATCCAGAAATGTCGATTATTTAAGTTGGACTACTTATAACAAAGGATTCTCCATGGACATGATTGTTCTTATTCTCGTTATCGCAATATTGGTATTTCTTCTCACACTTTTGATCCGTTCCTTTCGCACCAAAACTGATCCGCTCCTCGTCGCTCAAATTGAACAGAAAAACAGTCTGATCGAACAACTTACCGGTGATCGCGAACAGTTGCTTATGAGATGTGCTTCGCTGGAGACGCAAGTCCGCGTTGAAAGGGAATCGGCCACGGAAAAACTGGCCCTTCTCGTGGAAGCAAAAGAGTCGTTGGGGAATCAGTTTAAAGCAGTGGCTTCGTCGATTTTTGAACATCAGAGCAAGCAGTTTTCTGATCTCAACCGTTCGAGTATGGAAACGGTGTTGAATCCTCTGAAAGAGAAAATTGGGGAGTTTCAGAAAAAGGCTGAGTCCATGTACGAAACCGAGGGCAAAGAACGATTTGTTCTGACCACGGAGTTGAAACGACTCATGGAACTGAACCGCCAACTCTCAACTGATGCAACCAATCTGACGAGAGCACTCAAAGGGGATTCGAAGCTTCAGGGGAACTGGGGCGAGGTTATCCTTGAGCGGATTCTCGAAGTGAGTGGGTTGCAGAAAGGGATTCATTTCGATACACAGGAACAGCACCGGAACGGCGATGGCGATCGGGTGATTCCCGACGTGACGATTCACCTTCCCGAAGAGCGGTATCTTATCGTGGATTCGAAAGTTTCACTTACGGCCTACGATGAGTATTGTTCTGCGGAGAGCGACTCTGATCGTTCGGTGGCACTGGGGCGCCATCTCCTTTCACTGAAAAATCACATTGCCGGACTCTCTTCAAAAGAGTATCAGAAACTTCACGGCCACCGATCGCCGGACTTTGTGATTCTCTTTGTTCCCATCGAACCGGCGTTTCTTGCGGCGGTTTCGGCGAACCATCTGCTCTGGGAAGAGGCGTGGAAAAAGAGTATTCTTCTGGTCAGTCCTTCGACGCTTCTGTTTGTGTTGCGGATTGTGTCACAACTCTGGACTCAGGCGAATCAAACTGAAAATGCTCGGGAGATCTCTCGGCGGGGAGCGGAATTGTACGACAAACTCTCTGCTTTTGTGATGGATTTTGAAAAGATTGGCGTTCAGATTGGAGCGGTGCAGAAAACCTACGACGATTCATTTAAAAAGCTCGCTTCGGGAAAGGGAAATGCGATTCGCCAAGCGGAGATGTTGAAAGAGTTGGGTGTGGCTCCCTCGAAAACAATCGCCACCCGAATCATTGACCGTGCAATGCTCGAATAATTTTATAGAATCAAAATTTTTCCCGATTGCCCAGATAGAGCAGGAACTCAATTCGGCGTGAGACAAAAAGCCTCAA
>DYSA01000671.1 GCA_020726425.1 Fibrobacter succinogenes
ACTGGTGGCGACATTTTCGCCGTCTGCGCAACCCACTTTACAGCCGGTGGCTAACCTTTTCCGCCTGCGCAACCCACTTTACTGCCGGTGGCTAACGTTTTCCGTCTGCGCAACCCTCTTTACAACTGGTGGCGACATTTTCGCCGTCTGCGCAACCCACTTTACAGCCGGCGGCTAACCTTTTCCGCCTGCGCAACCCTCTTTACAGCCGGTGGCGACACTTTCGCGCCGGCGTAACCCACTTTACAGCCGGTGGCGACACTGTACCAGCGAAATAGTTCGCAGTAAACTGATCGAATGAAATTTTTGTTTTTTTTGTCTGACATTTTCAGAGTTGCATCGTATATGTTTAAATATCAGTGGAATTGTCCACTGAAAAACCTTATCGTAAAGAGGTGTGTATGTCTCCAATTCCTACGTTTGGGCTTTCAAAACTTACGCCCAAACAGTTTGCTCAATTCATCCGCAACGTTCTCTCACTTCTCGTTTCCTTGGCTTCGGATCAGAATATCAAAAAGATGGTTGACCAGATCAATCTCTACCTCACCGAACTGGATGCCGCCATGGGGCGTGCAATTTCTTGCGAATACACGGCTCAACTGGAATCGCTCGATTACCTTCGCGATGAACTGATTCGCGTGCTGGACAAGTATCTCGACTTTGCCGTTTCCGCTTCGATGCTGGATAAAACACGCGCAGATCAGGCAAAGGTAGTTTTGGAAATGCGCAATCGCTACGATGAGCGCATTGCGTACCTTTCTTATCAGGAAGAAACAACGGCGATCACGGCAATGGTAGTGGGATTTCAAACTATTACCGGCGCGGTGGAAGAGTCAAATGCGGAGATTATTATTTCAGCTCTTGACAAGGCGAACAGAAAGTTCGAAGCTCTCTATATCGACAAAATCAAAACCGTGGCCATTGATCCGAAAGTTCGTCAGACTCGCGCGATTCGTTTGGATATTGTGGCTCAGTATGAAAAACTCATCGGCTATATCAACGGTGTGGCACCGTTCAATCCCGTGCTGTTCACTGCCGTTGTTGATTCAATCAACGTCATTGTGAGCGATGTCAAAGCTCTGGCAGCGGCGGCCAAAACTCGCCACGCCACAGAACTGGAAAAAGCAGTTCAAGCGGTATAAACGCAGAGGCAGTTCAACCAGTAGAGGCAGATCAGCAATGGTCTGCCTCTTTTTCGTAGAATATATGCCCGAATATCGTACCCGATGGAAAATCTGTGATGAAAAAGTGGGGAATGATGCACCGACACAACGATTCATCGATTCAACGAAAATGCGAGATGAATCGATTAAACGACAAAACGAATCCGGGCGAATCAGAAATGGTTCGCCCGTTTTTTGTCCGCAGGACAACCCAATTTCAGCCCACGGAGAATCCGTGGGGAA
>DYSA01000672.1 GCA_020726425.1 Fibrobacter succinogenes
CAAGCAAATTTCGTCCACTATTCTGTTCCAGTTGATAAAATTCTGGATTCTGCAAATTATCTAATATTGATGAGGTCATTTAGTAACGTCATTGCTTTACGTAAGCTCCGAGAATAGTAGGGAATTGCTTCTCTGTCCAATGAAAAAATCTCTTTTTTCCTCTAATATTTTAACTCTCCTGTCCGATAAGTTTAATGGCACGAATACTATCCGGGGGGATACCATGAAAATTCAAACAAGCAGCCTGAACCTTCAATCGGCACACAACTACAGCGAACTCTACGAACGAAAAGAGTCGCTTACTATCGAAGAGGTCAAACCCGAATCTTCCAAAGATTCCCGGAAGTCCAGCAACAGTGATCGGCTTGAACACGATAACGGGAAAAAAATTCGCGCTGGGTGGATCAAAAATGGGTATCTCAGGGAAAAAACAAAGGGTGACCACAACGAGATCAGCAAACAAATTGGTGCGCCAGAAGATTCCGGTACTCTTGATGACGATCTATCCATTGGCGATATGAAAACGCGAATTATGAAAATGGTTTTGGAACAGATAACGGGAAAAAAAATCTCCGTTTACAACCAAGATGAAGAAAAACCGGTAGATACAAATCTTCCCACGGGAGAGTCGTCTCTCACAGAAGGCGAACCGGCTCCGGCCCGAGAAGTAACCATGAAGTACGAGCTGAATGAAACCTATTTCGAACAGGAGTCGCTCACATTTGAAGCGGTGGGGCAGGTTACGACCGAAAGTGGTGAGATAATTGCCTTTGCCGCATCGCTCAGTCAGAACCGGGAGTTCTATCAAGAGAACACTACTTCGCTCACCACAACAGGGAAACTCACGGATCCGCTGGTGGTAAATTTTGATGGACGAGGCGCACAACTGACTTCGGACAAGGTGGAATTTGACCTCAACGGCGATGGAACGGAAGAACAGATCAGCAATCTTAAGGCTGGATCGGCGTTTCTTGCTTTGGACAAAAATGGCGATGGCACAATTAATGATGGTACAGAACTGTTCGGCCCTTCGACGGGAAGCGGATTTGGTGAACTGAGCCAACTGGACAGCGACAAGAATGGATGGATCGACGAAAATGATGATCTGTTCTATCAACTGCGACTTTGGAAACCGGGTCACGAGAGCAGTTCTCTTCTTGAACGTGGAGTCGGGGCGATCTCTCTGGATAGTGTGGGAGGTTCATTTCAGCTCAAGAACAGCGAACAGGAACTTCTTGGTGCCGTTAAAAATCAAGGAGTATGGCTTCAGGAAAAAACCGGAAAGGCTGGGTTCATTCAGGAATTAGATCTTTCTGCGTAAACGATTCTGACAAATTGTGTTCATTTACAAGGGATTCACAATTTGAATCCCTTTTTAGTAAGAAATGAAATTCTTGCAATAATC
>DYSA01000673.1 GCA_020726425.1 Fibrobacter succinogenes
AAGCGAGTAAGGTACTTTTTCTGGGCAGGTGAGGTACTTTTCGGGGCAGGTGAGATACTTTTCGGGGCAGGTGAGATACTTTATTGCGAAGAGTGGGGGAGTTGTTTGGGCGGTGCCGATGGCGATTGTGCGAAAATGTTTTTTTATCGCCGTTCTTTGTGCATCGGTTCTGCTAACTCCGTAGCAAATCAGCAATTTCAATTTCCCTAAAAAAACACTCAAGAAAATTTAAGTACCAGTCGATAGTTTAACTATTGCAGACGGCACGTCCTGTGCATACTCTCCGACGATGGATCATCATATCCGCTCGGACAGGGGAATGTCCACAAGGGGGGCGGGTAAAAAATACCGAAGTTGGTACGTTTTTGCCGGAGTTCCCCATGAAAATTTCAAAATGTATTATCCTCCTTTTTGTATCTCTCGTTTACGGGCAGTATTCTGTCGAACAGTTCGCCGTTGGTTCTGCGTATCCTCAGGCCGGAACCGCGATTCTCACTCCTCAATCGGGAAAGTATCTTGCTGAACAATCGGAGATCTCTTCGAAACCGCTTCTTCGGCGCCGGTTCTCTAGTTCTGAGTATCGACTCTACACGGGTCTCTTTGCCGATTCGGCTTTTCATTCCAAAAGAAATATCCAGAAATTTGTTCGCCCCAATGCACTGAATCGGGAACTCTTTTATCGTCTCAAACTCTACGATTCTCAGAAGATCAATAGCGTTGGCGATATTCACGATGTCTATTTTCACGGTGATACACTCTTTGTGGTCGGTCTCATTCGCCTGTTTTATTGCGAACGGGGAACGTGGAAAATGCTGGAAGCTCTGGGGACTGGTGGTCGCAAGAAAACCGGTGATGTGGCGATTCGGTCGAATCCTTCTGGGGCGATGATTATCTTGAATGGAGAATCGACCGGAGTGACCACACCGAACTATCTCACTGATGTTCCCGAAGGTGAGTGCCATATTCGAGTAGTGCAAAATGAGTGTGTCTCCCGCGATACGGTTATTCAGATCACTCCTTCAGAAATAAATCAAGTGAATTTTGATCTTCGCACCTGTCTCGGGTCTGTCAATTTTGAAGGAACTCCCAGAGGTGCGAAAGTAATACTCGATGGGCAGGTTGTGGGAACGATTCCCTGTCGCGTCGATAATTTGATTCCCCGTCAGTATCAGTTTACCGTGGATGATCCTTTTTATCAGAAGAGAGTACTTCCGGTGGAGGTTCATTCTGGAGAAACAACGAAAACATTTGTCGCTCTTTCACCGGCTTTTGGGGTGATTGTTCTTCCCGAAGTTTCTTCGAACCGATGGTGGACCATTAACGGAGAGCGAGTTGCTTCCGGAGCGCTTCGGTATAATCGCGGGACTCACCGGATATTTTGGGATGGGGGAGAGTTGTACC
>DYSA01000674.1 GCA_020726425.1 Fibrobacter succinogenes
AGAACTCTATCTCTTGGAATGGTTCAGACTTTGGATCGAAGATGATTATCTCTCGCGTTCAGGGTGCAGGACTCTCTATGACTCAGAAATATCTGATAAAATAAGCATTTCGATTTCGAAGGATTCCTCAAAGGGAGGCGTGAATGAATAATTCTCGCCTCCCTTTTTCGTAAAGTGCCTCGATGTAAACAGTTGCAACGTTCATGCAGCAGGTGCTTTACCGATATAGACATTCAGATTTACATTCACACCACAACGTGCACTGTCACGTATTCCAATATGGACACATTTGTCCACGCAAAGAGGCTTCACTTTATAATTCATTTTGATATTAGATAGGAATTGAGCTAATTTTGATTTTAGAAGTAACTCTTTGTCTTGTTGAGGATTTAAGAAAATCTTCTCTATGATAATTAATCATCACATCTGCTTTTTTTTAGTGTAAATTAGCACGGTCTGAACGAGCGATGTGCAATTTCGAGAACACTGGCGAATAAATAAAGCCAAAGATTAAAAACCATGTCGGTGTTATGTGTGTTTATAGGTGTTGCAAGATATTTATTAGCACTTTATTATGAGAATTAATTTTATCCTAACTGTGAGGTGTTTTGATGAAACTTTCCGTAAAAATGTTGGCGACGATTGCCGTTGCTGTATCTCTGGGTAGTGCTGCTGAAACAATGAAGTTTCCTCAGCAAAAAAACTACAACGGGTGTATTAAACCTGATATAACACAAGCTGCAATGGACAAAGCGGTTCTTGATTACTACAAAACTTACTACAAAGGTAAGTTCTTAAAACAATCAACAACAGTTACTAGCGGATATTTCTACGACTCAAAAGGTGCTGGTGCCGGTGGTACAAGTGGATTAACCGTTTCTGAACAGCACGGTTACGGAATGATGATCACCGCACTTATGGCTGGTCCTAACGGTGATCCTGAAGCGAAAAAAATCTTTGATGGAATGTATAAATTCTGGAAAAAATTCCCTAGTCCTGAATCAAACGGCTACCTTATGGACTGGTTGGTAACAACAGGCGAAAAAGGAACCGGTAAATCTTCTGCAACCGATGGTGACCTCGATATCGCTTACGCAATGCTTCTTGCAAACGCTCAGTGGGGCGGATCACCTGAAGGTGCATCTGAATCATATACAGATGTTGCTAAAAAAATTCTGAATGAACTAAGAACTCAGAATGTTACTACTCAGTACCGTGTTAATCTTGGTGACTGGGGTACATCTGCTCTTGACACTCGTCCTTCTGACTGGATGCCTGACCACTTCCGTTCATTCGCTAAAGTTGCAGATGCAAATGTTTGGAATAGTGTAAGTGACACCGTGTATAGTCTCATTTCTCAGATCACTTCTGGATATGCAAGTTCAACCGGATT
>DYSA01000086.1:0-4280 GCA_020726425.1 Fibrobacter succinogenes
TTCTAGTTTTCCCGACAGGTCTTGATAATATCCAGATTAGAAGCATCCCCCATCGGTTTGATTCCTAATTCCCTCTCTTTCATCCGCTGTTTTGCCTTAAAGAGCATCATGGAAACTCGTGAAAGAATGTTCACTTCGTTGTCACCCGACGTTTCAATTGATAAAAAGTTGAGATGTGGATACATGCCGATTATTTTCGACTGAACACCATCGCTCACGCCGCTTGAAGGCATACAGCCGAACGGTTTGACCGAGACAAATCCATCGATCTTGTCCTGATAGTAGATCGCTTCACCGATCTCGATGTTTCCTTCACCGCCGAAAATGAGCGTGTTGTAGTGTTCATCGCCGATCGCCGCAAGCTCAGCCACATCGTGCATCTCTGACTTACCGCCGAACTGTTTCGGATCGATCGCTTTTTCAAGCCAGTGATATGCTTTTTTCACCAAATTGTAGGAGATCTTTTGACGGAACGTATAGATCTGCCAATACCGTTTCTCTTTTGGCGATGAAGCGTACTGGATTTTCCGTTCCGCTTCTTTGATACGTCGCCACCCTTCGTAGGAACCTCGCTGGCTGAAAATCCCCGGAAGAACTTCGCCGCCTTCGTCCATGATAAACCGGCGAAGGTTATAGTTTCCATCGTTGTGAGCCATGTTCGCAAAGATTTCTCCGGTGATAAAGATCTGGGGAAGTTTGATATCCTTACGGGGAACCGCCGCGAGAATCTTGCCCACTTTTTTCAGCACGCCGGGAAGTTTAAAGATGTAGAACTTGCTTTTGAACGCTTCGAGAATCATCTCTTCGCACTGAGTGATTGTTTTCAGAGCCGCCTCTTTGTCAACGGCATACGGGCGAAGAGCACATTCGGCGATGTGCATAAAATCCGCGAGAATAAAGCTCAGCATAAAGTTGACTTTGAATCCCACATCGAACTGAAACGCCGCTTCCTTGGGAATCGGCGGATCCTGAATAATGTCAGAGTTGAAAATCAGGAATCGGAAATCTTTGAATCCCGCGGAATTGGCAACTTTCATATACTCCTGAGGATACATGCCGTAACGGCACGGCCCGCACTGACCGCCCCCGCCAAGGAACACATACTCGTTCACGATCTGTTCTTTGGATTTGCCGGTCACTTTTTCCAGTCGAAGGAGATTGCGGATAATCGCACCGGCGGTAAAGTAGATCGGATTGCACTGCATCCGCGTTCCCCATTCCCGCCCATACTGAACATCCTCTTTGACATGATCGCCGAGATCGACATACTTAAATCCGTTGCGTTCCATGTAGGCGCGAAGGAAAAACGATTTCCGCCGTTCGATCATGTTGTAGAGAATGGTGACGTTCTTTTTGTCTTTTTTATGCCAGACGGGATTTTTGTATCCCTGCCAGTTCTCTCTCTGGACTGTTTTTGGAGCTTTAATGGTCATCGTTCACCCCAAATTTTACAAATAAAATATCAGATTTACATTTGAACGACTGGTCGGTCTTTTTCCAATAAAATTCTGTTTCTAATGAAGTCGAATTACTTGCCAAAGTATTTAAATGTGCCGTGATTTTTTCTCTTAAAAAACGGATGTTTCGCTTAAGTTTCCAACTATTTCCAAGGTCATTTTCATCTGTCAGGACAAGAAAAAAACGGTTTGATGCATCAAATCTTGCTTCACCTTGATTTTCATAAAACCAAACCTTGAGTTCATTCGGATTTGATTCAGCTTCCCGAATGATTTCAGTTTTTATTGATTTAAGTTCTCTAACAAATGCTTGTGCAGAAGGTCTTAGGTCTTCAGTTACTTTTGAAAGTAGATGATTTTTAAGTGGCTTGCCACTTAGGTCAGAAGGAATAGAAATCGTTAGCTCTCTACAAATTTGCTTAATACGAGTTAACTCGACACCAAAGCCTTTTGATTTTAATTTTTCTTCAAGTAGTTGTTCTGGAAAGTATGTTACTTTTAGGTCAAATGGAGTATTGTTGATAAAGAAGTCAATTTTCTTGACAAGCCCAATAGTTGGTAGAACCCGATCATGATCTTTAAATAAATCCTCAATTAGAATTGAAGTCCAATGGTTATACCAAGAGTTTAATGTGTAACCTTTTAAACTCGTTAACAGGCTGCCTTCAATTTCTTCACATATTTTTTCGTACGATTGAATCTTCTTTACATAATTGTCAACGATGTTTTTTTCTAAGCTGTTTCCATGAGACCCACCCCAGTCAAAATGTTGTAAACGACATAGTTGATCTATCAAGTTTTCTTCATTAACTTGTCTAACATTCCGTTCTATTAGATAACTTGATTTAATAAAATTGTCGATATCTTCATTAGAAATGGTAGCAGTATCAAATACGTGCATAAAATATTCACGAGATGGTAGATCGGATAAGTCAACACCGATACCTGTGCAAAAAGATTCCATACTTTCACGTCGTGACATACTTCTTAATTTCAAATATCTGAGTCCGCGATTATCATTCTCTATTGTCGGGAAATCATCATTTCTAAAGCATTTATCCAGTTCTTGAAATGTCAAATTAGTCATTTGATACACCATCCACTTTCTGTAAATGTAAACGATTCTGTTAGGACATCTAAAATATCTAATTGGTCAATAATAATTTTTCTTTCAAAAATGAAATTCATTATCCGCATTACAATTTCATTCGTGTCTAATTTATCAATAGATAACCAGTTCTCAATTTCATTTGTAAATAATGTTTTGAGGTCAAGATCAGAGATTCGTTGGTAGTTGCTTATTTCAGCTTTCCTAAAAGTTGCAAGAACATCTCCTTTAACTGTTTTCGCTCGATTTAATTGTCTTGGTGTAAAGCTTTTTTGAACAAGCCATGCAAAATCAACTAACTCAAAGCCATTTAATATGCAGGCATTCGTAATTGCTTTCCATTCTAAACCACATAATGAATGGTATGTGAGTGAAAAGTATTTCAATGGTTTAAGAACTCTTCTAATTTCTGAAATTGCTAAAAGAATTTCTTGCTCAAAATTTATAACGGTTTTCGTTCTTACTTTACTGTCAGAAACTACAATTTCCTCTTCATATTTTGGAGATAATGAGAGCCAACTATTCCAAATAAGACTCTGTTCAAAATATGGAACTGCATCACCATAAGGTGGATCAGTAAATATGTAATCAATCGTGTTGTCTGGTAATTCAATTTTTTTTGCATCAAATTGTGTGATTTGATATGAATTGCTAAACTGATTGAAAATGGAATTGGAGAAATACTTTAAGTAGTCTTCTTTCCCCTTTATGACTTTGCGAAGACGATTTTCAAAGTAATTCAGAACATTGTTCTCTAAGTATGTCTCTCCGACATAGAATCCGGTCATCCATGCACCTTGAGACATATCTCCACGACTTTTTATCGGTGGTACAAGCTTTGAACAATTAGCAAGATTAGCAGTAAATGCTAATTTTAAAGCTTCCTTTTCATTGCCAGTTGAATATCTTTCAATGAGATTATAGAGCTTTGCGTGACAAGCTAATGTTCTTTTTGTAAATAAATCGGCAACAGTCATTCCTTTTTTGGCCGATATTCTGGAATTCTCGATTAAGCAATCAGTTGGAAACCAATCTGTAATTTCATAGCTATTTTCAAATTTGATAAATTCATCTATATAGTCTTGGCTAAGTTCAACTTCAAATGTTTTCTTGAATGATTCTCCTTCGCATCGTGCTTTAAGTGGTACACCATCTTTATTTCTCAAAATATTTACCATATGAACATCTTGGCCATTAAATATGAAGGTAAACCATTTGTTAATATAAGGCATAATACTATTTCTTATTATCTGCCACTCTTGGGTGAGTTTTGACAGGTCAATATCTTTTTGAAAAAGTTGTCTGTTAATGAAGTTTGCGATGGGATTTAAATCATTCGAAATCACGTTGCGATTTAATAAGTACGCTTCACAACAAAAAACACCATACCCAGAAAAGGGGTCTAAAATGACATCCCCTTCTTTTGAGTATTTAACAATAAGAGTTTGTAAATCATTTGGCGGTTTTTTGCCCCAATATTTATGCATCTCATAGCGATCTCTTTTTTGTTTCTTTTCCATTATTTTCATTTCATTCAAATTTTAATCATATCACTAATTTGCATATATACACGGTAAGTTATCACCACAATAAAGACAATAAAGCTAATTTTAGAGCTTTCCGACGAGCAAAACCACGTTCCCCAAGTGTTCGGGCACGTTCCCCGAGTGTTCGGGATAGATCCCCGAGTGTTCGGGATAGATCGGGAAAGTTCA
>DYSA01000086.1:4380-8118 GCA_020726425.1 Fibrobacter succinogenes
TCCCCGAGTGTTCGGGATAGATCCCCGAGTGTTCGGGATAGATCGGGAAAGTTCAAATACCATAAGGCCGAAGCCTTGAGCCATGTGTGATCCTGATTCTCGGAAGAGTCGCTGTCACTTTTGAAAGTTTACCAGTTAAAGTTCATTCATTTTGTCACGAATTGTCTGCGGAAGCATCGCCTCAAGATGTGGATTTGCTTCTACAAGCCGAAAAATATCTGTTAAATCTTTCTGGCGTTTACTGGGACGACGAGTTTTGTCTGCATAAGCAAGTAGTTTTCCGGTCAGTGTATCTTCGGCAGATGCGACGCGCATAAGTATTCCGTGAATATCAGCGGGTACTGATCGTGCTGGAAATTCCCGGTAAATTTCATCCGTAGAAATCTGAATACTCACCTTAGAATCCCCTGTCAGGTTAACAGAATAGGGAAACTCTTTCACCAAATATCCGCCGGTTTTCAAAACTTCAAGGGCATCATCAACGCGATCGAGTGCAATCACTAGATCAACATCTTTTGTCACCATAGGTTCATCAGCCCAGTTATTTACAGCCAAACCTCCAATCATGCACCAAGGAAGTTCTCTGCTTTCAAGAAGATTGACCATATGCAGGACATCACCAGCTCCACCGTCTGTCTGCCAATCATAAAATTGTCTGTTTGTCATATTGAATCCTTTTCTTATCTTGGAGATGTCATTGGATAAAATGGGTATTCACTATCGGTTTTGTCTACGCTTGGACACCCACAAGGGGCGTCCCTACAAATGATATTATGATTTCGCCTTCAACTTCTCTTCTTCCTGTTTCAGGAAGTAGTCAATCGTCTGAATACGGATCTTGAACGATGCACCGGGGCGGTTCTGATCGATATCGTGGAACATAAAGTGAGCCGTTTCAGTCGAATCGAGAATCTGATCCACATAGGCGTAGGTCGGAGCATCGTGGCCACACTTGAAACTACTCAGGTCGATCACCGCGAGATTCGGATGGCGAGCCGCGATCTTTGCCGCCCAGATCTTGTGGTTCGTGTTCCGGTTGAAATTCCGCTGCCACACATCGCTAATATCAAAGTAGCCATGCTTTTCCGTTAGTTCAGGGAAGAGCGGAGCCAAAAACTCATCGCTAACCGGAAGTGATTCCACCGTAAAGACCGGATAGCCGAGCTTGCGGAACTCTTCGGGGATTCCGTGGTTCAGGCCCGGATCGTGATGGTAGGGGTGTCCCACAAGAAGAAGTCCGATTTTGTCGTTATCGATCAGATTGTTCATCGCCTCGATAAACGATTTCCGCTGAGTTTCGAGATATTCCGCCTGAGCCGCAAAGCCTTGAGCAACTGCCCAGGCGTTTTCATCTTTGGTGATCTTCAGGCGATCGGCGAAATATTCAAAGAGAGCACCAGCCACTTCGACGGGTTTGTCCATGCGAAGAGCTGGATCCCAGTAGGAGATGTTTTTTTCCGCCAAATAGTCGCGATCGCGGGTGAACACCGCCTGAACCACTTCGGGCGTTCCCATCTGAATAGTACAGGCCGTGTTCGCAAGATTGCATTCAACGGTTGATTCCAAAGTCGTTACGATCGGGAACAGAATGGCGTTAACGTTTTTCTTGAACAGATCAAAGATATGAGCAGGAGCTACCTTTGCCGGAAAGCACGGATCAATCGCCCCGAATTTGTTCCCATCAGCCCAGAGTTTATCTGTGGTGAATCCGCTGTAGACCACGTCCTTGATTCCCAAAGCCCGAAGATAGGTCGAAAAGAACGGCGTATAGTAGAACTGATTGAGCAGTTTCGGGATTCCCACGCGAAGTGATTCGCGGAATGCCTGATCTTCAGCCCCACTTCGCTGGAACGGAAGTTTTCGTTCTTTTTTTGACAGATGATGAAGAGAATCCACCGGATAGAATGTCTCTTTATCCATCACCGATCCAGCCTGAGGAATCGATTTGAAATCGTATTCCCCAAAGACAGCTTTCGCCGCATCATCGACAATATTGGGAACGTTACTTCGGATCGTTTTCAGACGAGATTGTTCAGCTTTCATCGCGTCTTTGTCTTCCACGGCTCCCTTTTCACAGGCAAAACCGGAAATGAATCGCACTTCCCGTTCGAATCCGCTAATGTCGATAAACGTTCTTTGGCAATTATTGCTACAGAACGTACAGCGAGTTGATTCATCATTGCGGGAAGCAAATGTTACTGCTGAAGCATTGTCAATTCCCATAAATGAAGAGGCGGGCTTTGTTTTGTCGATCGCTTCAATAGCTGCACCAATTGCTCCACCGATGTCGGCGTACTTGTGCACGTGAACTTCCGCTCCGGGGATCTTCCGCTTGATAAAATCGACCTGAGCTTTTGCGGCGGCAAGATTCTTTTGAGTTCCCCCTTGAAGAACAAACCGTCGACCGAGTTTGGCTATGTTTGATTCTTGAACCACATAGTTCCAGATGTTGAGAGGAAGAACGAGCGCGAGTCCCGCCATCATCTCTTCCTTGGTCCAGCCGGCCTGCTGGAAATTCACGCGATCCTGTTCCATGAATACCGCACATCCGTAGTTAAACGACGGAGCTTTTTCTGCGGTAAAGGCGTGTTCGGCATACTGTTCAACGGGAATATTGAACTGATCCGCCATCCCCTGAAGGAAATATCCGTTTCCGGCCGAGCACTGTGTGTTCAGTTTGAAATCAACCACGCGGCTGTTTTTCATGAACAGAACCTTGATATCCTGCCCGCCCACATCACAGATCACATCGACCGCTCCGTAGAGTTTCACCGCTGATTTCATGTGAGCAACCGTTTCCACAACCTGCTCATCGAAGTTGAACGCCTGGGTGAGAATCTCCGCCGCATAGCCGGTTGCTCCGGTTCCGCGAATATTCAGCGTTACAGAATTCGTTGTCTGCCAGTCGCCCAGTTTCGCGAACAGCTTGGTGGCATCTTCGATAGGGTTTCCGGTGGACAGAAGATAGTCGCGATAGATCGGATTGCCTTCGCCGTCGGTGACCACCATCTTGGTCGAAGTGGATCCGCCGTCGATCCCGATCCAGCCATCAACGGTAGAATCTTTTTGGAACACCGGAGGAATAAACGACGGAATTTCATACTCTTTGCGGAACTGTTCGAGCTCTTCGGGAGAACTAATCAGGCCATCGCGGAAACTTCCCGCATCGGTGAGATTCGCCAGTCGTCCCTGTTTGATATAATCATTGATTTTGTCTGCGGAATAGCTCTTGAAAACCGCTTCCTGCGTGTTCGAACGATGGAACAGAACCGCCCCGATCGCCGCAAAGTAGTGCGAATCTTCGGGAGCGAAAATCAGTTCTTCGAGATTGTCTGTTTTCGGCATGTAGCCGTGAATTTCCCACGACTCTTTGATATGTTCACGCCAGAGCGGAGGGAATGCAGTGATAAAAGTGTTCGGTCCGCCGAGCAAAAGCACCTTGTCTCGAAGAACATTCCCACGAACAAGTACTTCGAGATTCTGTTTCACGATTGCCGTGCAGAGCGATACGAAAATTTCATCCTTGCCGATTCCCGCCTTGAGCAAACCCACCACGTCGGTTTCAGCAAACACGCCGCACTTCGCCGCCACCTGATGAATCTGTTTGCCTTCGGAATCGATATTCGCCGCTTCTTCCTGCGACAACCCGATTTTCGCCATGATCTTGTCGATGGTCGAACCGGTTCCGCCAGCACATTTATCGTTCATGTAGGTGAGCGGTGTGCGTTCGACTCCTTC
>DYSA01000087.1 GCA_020726425.1 Fibrobacter succinogenes
GAACGAGTGCTGAAGCGAGTTTTTGTCCCCCACTAACACCTGAGTAGTTACAATTTGATAACCCCAAAATTTTATTTATTTTATGACAGTTGGTAGAAAAATCATAATAGTAATGATATACTCAGAACATTCATGGGTGGGATAAATGAAAATTGTGATTTATGAACCAAACGGTCAACTTCAAAAGTTCCTCACATCATTTATGCTTCGGGCAAAACTTACCCCCGTCATTATTGATCGGGTTAGCCTGCTCTTTCAAACCCTTCAAACGCGGGACTATGAAATATTACTCGCTGACTATTCTACCGAAGAGAGTGCTATAAACGACACGATATTCAACTTAAAGCTCGATCCAAAGCTTAACTTCATTAAAGTATTTATAACAACCCCCAAACCAGAACGTTCCGTTTTGCAAACGCTCATCCAACTCGGGGTGAGTGGATTCATAAAAAAACCATTCACAGCTGACCAATTTCAGCAGGTATTTTCCAGTTGGATGCAAAAGAATAGTTTCTGCGATAACAAGCGAATCCATACACGCGTCACCCCATCCCCCTCTGATAATGCATTTTTATTTCTCAAAATTGATGGGTTCCTACAAGAAATCCCCAGTGAAATCGTCGACATTTCCGCTGGTGGTGTTGCCGTTTTGCTCCCCAGAAGCTTCGAACGGCTCATGGATCAGTATTTTTCAGCAGGGATGTCGATCAAAAATCTTCGCATCAAAATTCGACAAGCAATGGTTCGCATCAACTTCGAAATTATCACTTGGGTCGGGAATCGTCTGAGCTTAAAATTTGTCGATATTGAAGAATCAACATCGCGGTATATCCTCCATTACATTGCCGACAATTTACAATAAGAGGAGTGTTCATCGTGGAAACAGTTGTTTTGTTTATTGAAAATCAACGAGAACGCCAAGTAACACAGATCATTTGCGAGAGCTACGGCTTTAATGTACTTGCACTTCCCCTCGAAACTGCCTCATTTGCACAACTTCTCCAATATCGCCCAGAATCAATCATAATGGAAATTACCGATAAAGCTGAATTTCAAATCTCTTTTTTGCGACAAATCTATGCTGAATCACGCACCAGCAAAATTCGAATACTCTGTTTTGGAGATCTCAAAGACAATATATTGATTCGAAAAATAACCGAAATAGGTAGAATTTCATACTACGAGAGACCTCTTAACACTGATAAAATCAAGCAAGTTGCACGCCCAAAAACTACAAAAGGAGCAGACCTAAGAAAAGATACTATCGAAGGGTATATTGGAGAACAAGAGGACACCGCGAAAATCATGGATCCCTCGACTTCACGTACTGACAGAATTTCGATAATGGCAAACAAAATTGGTGAACTCCTCGCCTTTCCGTTCACTGTAGCGAAAGTATTAGCCGTAACTCAAAGTTCAACAACTGGCGCAGGAGATCTTGCAAAAGCAATTGAAATTGACCCTGTAATTGTTTCTGCGATTCTCAAAACAGCAAACTCGGCACTTTATGGTCGCGGTGGCCAGAAAATAAGTTCCATCAAAGATGCGATTGTTCGAATTGGGTTTACTGAAACCAAGTCGATCGCAGTATCGCTCTCTGTGATGCTTCTTTTTTCAGATGAAGAGAATTGTATTGGTTTCAATCGCGAAGCCTTCTGGTATCATTCGCTTGCAGTTGGAGTGATCGCGGGAAAACTCGCAAAACAAGCAGGATTTCCTCACCATGAAATCGCCTTTGTCGGTGGGCTTCTTCACGATTTTGGTGTGATTCTTCTCGACGAATTTTATCCCAACTATTTCAATACCACACTAAGAAGTGCTACTCAACATGGCACCTCTTTTCTTGAAGAGCAGCAAAACAGATGGAAAATGACTCACAACGATGTGGTCTGTAAACTTTTTGAAAAGTGGAATATGCCCTTTGAACTTCTCGCACCACTTCAATATTGGCTTAAAGATTTTAACTGGAAACACGAAACGGATCGAAATATTACTATCCTCGTTCATTCAATTCGCGTTGCAGAAATCATGGCACACTCTCTCGTTATTGGAAAAGAGTGTGATGAGTTCATCGAATCAATTCCCGCCCACGTTGCCGAAGAACTAAAACTAAATCGTTCAAATGAAGAAAACTTTTTTAAACTTGTCAATGACGAGATAAATCTCTTTACTGTTTATTTGCAAATGTCACCAATTCAAATCGCACCGAAAAAAGGTGGCGCAACAGCAAACAATAAGAAAACTATCTCCTATGTTGATTTCGCTTCGCTTCGTTTCGATCCTCTTGAGTACTACCTTTTAAATCAAGGGTATCAACTCTTATATAACAACAGTACTGATGAAATAAAAGCTGAGTACGAATCTCCAAAATGCATTTTATTGCGGATTAACACAGAGTGTAATCCCGCAAAAGTTACACCATTTACGCATTTCATTTCAAGAAACAATGCAATTAGCGAACTAGATACTGAAGAGTTTGTACCGGTTTTAATTACCGGACCAGAGTCAATGAGGTCACACTTTACATCTCTCCCGTCTCACTGTGGATTCCTTTGTGATACATTTGATTTGCGAATTCTCACCTTTTCAATCCAACGCTTGATGCTCGGTGAACCACTCCTGCTCACCCATTCAGCGCACGAAAATGTGCCCGCTCGATCTTCAAGTCCAAAACCGGAGGCAATTCAAAAACCGGGAATATCCACACGAATCTTTGACAATAACAAGGTACTAATATCGCTTCAAGGAAACATTTCAAAAACATCGCTCCCGGAACTCAAAGATCTCATAGGAAAAATTCTTAAAAAAACCGATGTAATTATCTTTGATTTATCTGAATCGATCTGTGATAGTGCGTTAATTCAATCTCTTGAAGAGTTCAAAAAAGCAGTGTGGACGAAAAAAATAATATTGATTCTTTGTACGTTAGGAATAACTGATGCTACTTGTGGGGAAGTAGCTCATTTTCAATCAGAGAAAGAGCTACAATCCCATATAAATTCATTGATCGACCTGCGAAACAGCAGCCCACAAATCCATAATGCAAATTAGTACAAATCGTCTTCCATTTCGCTTTCAAACAGCGATAATGCCGCTGGAAACGGTGAAAGCACTCGTTTAAAAACACCCTGCACAAAAGAAATTGTAAGACCATAATTTGTTATTGGAACCAACGCACCTTTTGCAGCATCAATTCTCATCAGCATTTCACGTCGAGTTAACATACAACTTCCGCAATGGATTACAACTTTATATTCGGAAAGATTTTCGGGATAATCACGTCCAGCGAAATGATCGATCTGAATATCTGCACCAGCATACTGGCGTACCCATCGTGGAATTTTCACACTTCCAATGTCATCTTCCATAGCGTGATGAGAACAAGATTCAGCGATCAAAACTCTGTCCCCAGATTGCAAACTAGCGATAGCAGCAACTCCACGAACCAGTTCCAAAAGTTCACCTTTAAATCGAGCAAATAGTGTCGAAAAGGTGGTAAGTTTTACGTTTTCGGGCGTATCGGCGACAACTTTTTGAACAACTTGAGAATCACATACCACAAGGTCGGGCATCTTTTTCAAAGAATCGAGGAAATAACGGTACTCTCGTTCTTTAACCACTGAAACAACGGCATCGGAATCGAGAATATCGCGAATCGCTTGCACTTGAGGCAAAATCAATCTTCCCTTGGGTGCTTGCAGGTCAATGGGCACAACAAAAACTGCATGGCCACCTGAAGGCAGCAAATCCCCGATCAAGGTCTGCGGAATGAGAAACTCTTCAGGAACAACTGAAATAAGAGCATTCTTAAATGCAAGAACATGTGGTTCACGATTTTCCGCCACTGCGCTTACGCAGATCACCGGCCCGAAGGATTTCATTCGTTCGACTGTTTCTAATGAAGGCGCAGCAATATCTGATTTATTGAACACGGTTATCAACGGAAGTTTCACATTTTGAACTTCTTCAACAATTTTTTCTTCCCACGGACCAATTGTCGATTCGGCGATTAACACAGCAACATCTGCTCGACGATACACTTTTTCTGTCCGCTGAATACGAAGTGCGCCCAATTCTGATTCATCATCAGTTCCAGCAGTATCTAAAAACACGACCGGACCAATAGGCAAAAGTTCCATTACTTTTTCTACAACATCGGTGGTTGTTCCTGCCGTGGGCGATGTAATCGCGACATCTTGCCCACTTATCATATTGAGGAAACTTGATTTACCTACATTAGTACGCCCAAATATCCCAATTTGAAGTCTCAATGATTTTGGAGTTGTTTGCACAGAAAATTCCTTATTTTTACGAGATTATCACCGATTCATCACAGGGAACCGAAATTTTATAAATTTAGCGAGAAGTAATGAACACCATTTTGGTAATATATATCTCGAAATATTCGACTATTTTCACTCTCACTTTCCTCAATAATTCTCTCGCATCATTTAGCATGAAAATCACTTGCAAGTGAGTGAGTTAATTATATTATTTCCTGCCAGTTGGAAAACAGGATAACAGCGGGGGATTCATGGCTGAACAAAAAACCTATCGGAATGTTTTTGATGACCGCGACGAATTTAATCGTTTGAACGATCTCGTTCTTGGTGCAATTCAGGAATTCACCGATTACCGTAAGGGAAATGTAACCTACGGTGAAATCATGTACGTTATGGAGTGTATTCTCGATTCAATCCGTCACACATCAGAAAAAGAAGCACAAAAATCACAATTTACTCAATCTCTGGGTGAAACACCTTCTTTCTCACATCTTCTAGCAGTAAATGCTCGACTTGTCGAAACACTGCTGAAAAACAAATCACTCTCTACAGACGAAGAGTTATACGTTCTCTATGGTGAACAGTAAGCGAGGAAAACAAATGGAGTGTATTAGCAGTTCGACCGTTTCAGCTTCTCTTCCAGCTTCGAAAACATACATCCCCCTTTTTCGTGAATTCGTCGCCGACACGCTTATACGTGCCGGTTTTTCAGATCGTTTTGCCTATCGGACAGAGATCATTGTGGATGAACTTTGTTCCAATGCAATTAAATACGGCTGCCACTCTCCCACATCCCGCATCGAAATTCGCCTTACGTGGTATAGCGACCATATCGATTTGGCCGTGATTGATGAAGGCGGAAATGCAGAAAATCTAGCGGAGTTAAAGAGAATCATTGATTCTCCGCGGCGTGCTAATCCAGTTACCACAATTACAGATTCAACACTCGGCCTTGAAATAGTAAAAATTCTATCGGAACAAGTTGACGTAACTATCGACGATGAAAATATCACGGCGGTGCATGTTATTCGGAAACGAGAAGTTGCATGATTAAACACTATTTATCCGAAGAGTATTCTGATATCTGCTGTATCGAATGTATCGGCGAAATTTCTCAAGAGATGCTTCCGGAGATTCGAAACGCGGTATCAAATCTGTTTGAAAATGAACGACCATTTATAATCATTGATCTTTCAGAAACAGAACAAATTTGCGGATCAGTTATTGGCGAACTTCTTGAGTGGCGCCACAAATTTGCAAAACGTTACCATGGTGATCTCGTCATTGCAAACGCTTCGCTTGCAGCTGACCGAACTATCCGCGAACTTGGTATTCATACAATACTGGAACTCTTTCCTGATCGCGAAGCAGCAGTAAATTATCTTTACTGGGAATACAAAGGGCTTACCGAAAATATTCTCCTTACACTTCCCAACCAGATTGCCGTTGTTCCAGCAGTGCGCAATCTTATTAGGAAATGTATTCTTGCCAAGAACTACACCACTCGTGAAGCATTCCAGATTGAAACAATTGTAGATGAACTCTGCAATAACGCAGTCGAACACGGTGCTCATGGTGTTGAAGGCGTTATTGAAGTAGCGCTCTCAATTGGAAGAAATAAAATTGAAATTAATATCGCCAACGGTATTGAATTTATAAATGGCGAGGGACGGTCGCCAGAAGCGATTACGAGGGTAATGGAAACCTATCGCGATCAACCGAGTGATTCGATCGACAATCCACGAGGACGCGGACTTGCCTTGGTCAGAATGCTTGCAAACGAATTTGACATCGACAGTTCTGAAGACGGAACTTGTGTTCACGTAACAAAATACAGAGAGGTATAAAATGCAAACACAAATTACACTTGAATTTCTTCCTATTGAAAACCAGGAAACAGCAACAATCATAACCTTTGCAGGTGATCTTGATGCAACTAATGTAGAAGATGTGGTAGAAAAAGTCTTTGCAAAAATGAACAATGGCATTTGTCGCATAGTTGCTGATTTCACAAAACTTCGCTATGTTAATAGCACAGGATTGGGAATATTACTTCACTTTAGCAAATCAGCAAAAGAGAAAGATGGATTTTTCAAAATTTGTTGTGTTAACGAAAATGTTTATGAAATTATTGACATCATTGGGGCCACCACACTTCTTGAAATCTACGATACTACAGCCGACGCTGTGGCATCAATAACAAAGTAACATTTAGAGGAGAGAGTGATGAAATTCCTTTCCAACGCAAAATTGACTATTGCTGCACTTTCAGCAATTGCTCTTATTGGAACATATTCTGGTTGTAGCAAAAAAGCAGAGGTTAAATCTGAGCCATTTCTAAAAATTGGTGGCAAAACATATTCACTAACAGAGTTCAAATCGTTTAGTAATATGCAATTTAATCACCCTGACTTAGCGCGGGAAGGCTTTTTCCCCGGTGACCGCTATGCGCAAACGCTATTTATTGAGACAGAATTGCTGTTTTCTGAAGCCAAAAAATACAAGGCCCAAGTTGTGAATGGCAAGGAATGGGATTGGAAACAAGAATTCCTTCTTGGTCAGTATTTTTCTCGCAATGTTCTTCGAACAAATCTTGGTTCGACCGATGATGAACTGAAAAAATATTTTAAAGCAAACAAAGGTAAAATCCTGTTTGAAGGAAACAACAGCGATACTTCATTTGCAGGAAATTTCCCAAAAATTATCATCCGTCGATTTAATGAGTTATACCCGCCAACTGAAGAATTTAAAAAAGTTAACGCCACTGCTTCTGAAGAGCAGCTTATGAAATTCTGGAAAGACCAACAACTAAAAGAACCGATCACGTTCTTTAGAAATACTTACTACAAAGAGTACTACAAAAAAGATTACCCCGCGGATTACAATGAATTCTATGGGGATGGAAAAGAAATAACCCCCGAAGATCTATCGATAATCACAAAATGGTTGCCGATTTCATCACGTGAAAAGCTCGAACGAGGTGAAACAACCAGTGAAATAATCAATTACCTTATGACGTGGAAACTCTTCTCACGCAAGGCAAAAGAGATGGGCATTACGTCAGAAGATGAGTATATCAGACAATCAAAATGGTTTGATAAATACGAAGTTGTGAGATACTATCTCAACAACATTCTCTCGACAAAAATGAGCGTTGACCGCAGTTCAATTAATCCAGAAATCGCGCAATTTGCGTTGTGGGATCAAAAAGGAAGAACGGAACAATCAGAATCCGATACTCTATTACTCAACCGAATTCTTGATGAAACAGTAAAAATGAAATCAGATGCGATTCTGTTCAAACATATTTACAATATTCGCACCAAGAAAAAAGTTTCTATTATTCATCCTGATTATAAAGATGAGCTGGAAAAGAGCAGTGAAAGAGTCCTTTTTGAAGCAGATTCTCTGTATGGTGCTGCCAACAAAGAGATGGCTAAAAACTTGTATCGCCAACTGATCAAGAATTATTCCTTCTCCAAAGAAGGTGTTGAAGCTCAGCGCGCTATGGGAATGATTGATTCAGATGAAGGTTCGTACAGTTCCGCGATTCGCTACTATCGCAACTACCTTCTTTTGTCTGAACCAAATGACGAATGGTGCAAAGTGTTTTTCATGATTGCTTATGCATACGGAGAAAACTTGAGTAATATCAACCTTGCAGCGGCAAACTACCGTTGGGTTCTCAAAAATAGACCAGACTGTGACTTTGCCGATGATGCTGAATTTATGTATCTTCACCTTGGTGAACCAATCAACGATGTTGATGAAATGGTACATGAAAATGCTCGCCAAGGAAGAAC
>DYSA01000088.1 GCA_020726425.1 Fibrobacter succinogenes
CGATAAAGGACATACATTTCTGCATGTCCTAAATAAACAGATTTCAACACTAATTCTTAATGAGAAACAGCAACGCGTTCGTTTTTAGTCTGACCAATTTCTCCAAGGAGATCATCGAACCATGGAAGATCAATGTTGAACGGTTTTCCACCAGCGATACGCGGGAATTCGATCGCACGAAGACGGTTACCCTGATCTTCGTCATGACCAATAACGCCAGATTCGCGACGAAGTGCACAGTCAACAGCAAGGTCTGTACATGATTTAATAAGGTTGAGGTCGCGACGGTTAGCAGAAGCTGCACGTGCGAAGTATCCTGATTTCTGTACGAGAACTTTTTCAGCACCAAGCATTTGTGCAAACTGTTCGCCAAACCATTTACCAGGATTGATCGCGTCAAGTTTAAGGTGTCCAAATGCATCGCGAGGAATATCCATTCCCGCTTCTTCCATCTGAGCAACGATTGCTTCAACGCCAGCACCTTCAGAAATAAAGATATTTACACCAGAGTGTTCGTCCATGATTTTGTTCAAACGAACCGCTTCAGCTTTGAGGTCGATTTTCATTTCAGGTACGAACACAGCGTGAACATCTTTGCGCATTTTCGCAAGACCAACTTCTGGGAGGAAATCGAGATCGTCAAGGCGTTTGCGATACTCTACTGCTGTTGCAGCAGTAAGCCATCCGCAGTTACGACCCATTACCTCATGAATAATAAGCATACGAGGGTTTGCTGAATGTTCAGCAACAATATTTTCGAAATATTTTGCGCCCTCTTCAGCAGCGGTAAACGCGCCAAGAGATTGACGGATTGGGAATACATCGTTGTCGATTGTTTTTGGAAGACCTACAACGGTAAGGTTATAGTTATTGTCTTTAAGATATGCCGCAAGGTCTGCAGCAGTGGTGTTTGTATCGTCTCCACCGATTGTGTGAAGAACATCTACACCATCTTTAGTCAGCTGATTTGCTGCAACTTCAAGTGGGTTCTGCCCTTCTTTTACAAGACCGCGTTTTACGCAGTCTTTGATGTTGGTGAGTTTTACACGGCTGTTGCCAATCGGTGATCCACCGTGTTCGTGAAGGATCCATGCATTTTCGCGAACGTGTTCGGTAATTGTGATGTATTCACCAGCGAGAAGTCCTTTGTAACCACCGACATAGGCGATGATTTCAATTTCCGGCGCAATTTCAGTATAACGTTCGATAAGTCCGCCAACTGCGGAAGAAAGACATGGAGCAAGTCCGCCTGCGGTAAGAAGCGCTACTCTTTTAACACTCATGAGATCACCCTTTGGTTTGGAAATAATAAATTGATCGTTGTAAAAACAGAATCCACTGTCAAATGTAGGCGTAAAATAATTTAAAGGTTGTAACTTTTCAACGTTGAACTGAGTAGTTCTGCGTATAAAAAACAGGGGCGATCAAATGACCACCCCTGTTTTGATGAAAAATCAATGCAATTGCGATTACTTAAACTCTTTAGGAGAAAGAATTGAAATTGTTTTCCCTGTGGAAAACGAACATTTTTCCCATGAATCGGTATCCCACTGAACCACTGCAATTCCTGTACTCAAAAGATGTTCAAACTCATGGCCCGTCGAGTGAATACAATCGGTAAGACCGGGGTTATGAGCAACGATGGCTACTCGATCGAGCGTGTTGTCAAGTGACACAATTTTTGATTCAATATGTTCTTGATCTGCAAGATAAAGTGAAGAATGAATCTCTGTCGGGCAAGTTGATCTTCCGAAAAGAAGTCGCATCGTGTGGGTCGAACGAACTGCATCACTGGCCAAAATCAAGCTCGGTTCAAGATGTTTGTCGTGGATTATATGCGCCATCAGTTTTGCATCGTGAATCCCCTTATCATTGAGAGGGCGATCGTGATCGGCAAGTTCGGGATTGTCCCAGCTTGATTTCGCATGTCTAATTAGAATAATCTCTTTCATCGGTAACCTCCGTAGTAATTACTTAAAGATGGTGAAATGGTAACATCTCGTACCCACACTATTGTAGCATTTTTCCACAGATTTGCAATGTGTGTGTGAGTAATATAATGTTTTTGTTTGATTTGAGTAAAAAACAAAAAGGAAGAATAGTGATAAAAAAAGAGATGAACAACGACGTTCATCTCAGTAAAAAAAAAGAGTAAAAACTCATTTATCCTTGTATATCAGCAATAATATGATCTATTTCCTGGCGAAGTTTATCGTCAGATTCAAGATCCTTTTCAATTTTTTTACACGCGTGAATAACCGTTGAATAATCTCGGTTTCCAAAGTGGAGGCCAATTGTCTGAAGGGTATGTTTTGTCATCTGACGAGACAGGAACATAGCAATGTTTCGCGGATATGCAACCGTTTTAATACGGGTGTGGGCGCGAAGCTGATTTGAGCTGATATTAAAATATCCCGCTACTTTTTCTTGGATCAAATCGACGGTGACCCGTTCTTTCTGTTCACGTCTAAAGTCGGTGAGAAGTTCTTTTACGGTATCAAGATCGAGTTCGCGATTTGCAAAAATTGAAGATGCTAGCACTTTCGTGAAGATACCTTCCAGTGCACGAACATTCTGAGTTTCTTGAGAAGCGATAAAGGTCATCACTTGATCTGAGAGCTGAATATTGTTACTTTTTGCTTTCTGCTGAAGAATCGCGAGACGAGTTTCCAGTGTTGGCGGGTGAATATCTATTCTAAGTCCACCTTTGAGCTGACTAATAAGTCGCTCTTCCATATCGGGAATCTGCTCTGGGTGACGGTCAGATGTAAGAACGATCTGTTTTTTGCTGTTAATCAATTTATTGAAAATCGCAAGAAACTGTTTTTGAGTTCCCGGTTTTTTGCTAAAAAATTGAATGTCATCAACAAGAAGAAGATCGACATCGTGAAATTCTTGAATGAACGTATGAACATCACCGCGATTTTCCACAAAACGACTGAGGAAATCGAGAGCTGTTATGTAATACACTTTTTCAACGGTAGATTCCGTTTTTGCGTAATGGCCGATCGCCTGAAGGAGGTGAGTTTTACCTAGTCCTGTATTTCCATAGATAATCAGCGGATTGTACGGTGTTTTACCTGGAGCTTCGGCGACTGCAATCGATGAGAGATACGCAACAGAGTTGGTCTCTTCATCTTGAACGAAGCGGTCAAAAGTATATCCGGGATAAAACAGCTCGTAATTTACTACTTCGGTAGGAGTTGGCTCTAAATCCAGAAGTGCTCGTTCAACAGAAAGAGTGCGCTGTTCAGCACGCGGTTCCATTTTGAGAAGTTCGGATTTAGCTTCAAAAGCTACTTTAGTAACAGAAAGTGTGGTCTCTTTTTTGAGAATTTGAAGAATCAGTGTCGCATAGTTTGCTTCAACGATTTCGACGTGCATATCGCTGGGAAGAGCGACAATTGCGGTGTCATTTTCAACGCGAAGAAGTTCACTTTTTTTGAAATAGGAATCAAAACTTGCGGGGTGAGGAAGTTGCGCTTTAATAGCACTGAGAACATTGTCCCAGTCACTTGCGTAATCCCAAATAAGTTCTTTCTGAAGAAGCGCCATTATACCCTGCAAAACTCTCTTAAAATCAACAAACCCCAACGGTCTCTTATGCAAAAAATCTAGAAAAATCAAGGACTTTTTAGAAAAAAGAGAACTCAACAAAAATACTAAAAAGGCAGTTTTCAACCAAGTAAAATTTACATTAAAATTGATATAATTCTCAGAACCCGCTTAGTGACTGGATTCTTAATGTAAAGAATGGTTAAAGGTAAAGTTTGACGAAAGATTACCGATAATGTAAAATAGGCGATTATAATAACAGGGAGGTTACTATGTTGCAAGGAATTCAGGGGAGAAATAACCTCCCGCAGCAGAGTGGAACCGTGACGAAACAGGGTTCTGCAAAAAAAGATGAGGGTGCTTCGGTTTCGTCGATGCATTACAGTTCAGACTCCGTTTCTATCTCATATAAAAATGCAGATGGAGAAGAGTTGTCAATTGAAATGGAACATGTAGAGTTCAAGAGCACAAATCTATCTCGCTACTCAGATGAAGAGAAAGCTCACTGGAGTGATGTGGTAAAACAGATCAAAGAGGAGTTTGAAAAATTCAAGTCAGAGGGATTGAAAGGGTTCATTGAAACAGATGAAAACGGCAAAATCCATGGAAAAAACAACCGTGATTTTAGCAAGATGTCAACTGATGAACTGAACAAAAAAACTGACGAACTCGAAATGAAGATGCCAGAAGAGTGGCGTCCTGATGCGGTCTCTGATCGTATCCTTCAATTTGTAACGGCGTTTTACGGCAAAACAGAGTCGAAGGGTGAAGATTTTTATAAGATCGCTCTTGGTGCAATTGAAAGTGGATTTAAACAAGCAGGCCATGAACTCGGAAAACTACCCGGTGATATTGAAAATATCATGACTCGAACACGTGAAATGGTTCTGGCGAAACTTGATAAATGGGCAGAAGAACAGGGAATCAAACCCAAAGGTGAAGCTGCTGAACCTCAAAAAACCGATCCAGCAAAACCGGGAATTGATATTACTGCTTAGCCTATACTTTTTTTATTGGGACAGGGGAATTCGAAAGAGTTCCCCTTTTTTCTTATCTGTGCATAAGACTATATTTCACGACAATTTAATCAAGGAGTGCCCATGCTAACCGTTGACCTTCACAGCCATAGTTTGTTCAGTGTTTGTGGGATGTTCACCTACATGGAACTTCTGACACACGCGAAAAACATGGGCATTTCTGTTTTGGCAATTACGGATCACGGGAAAGCTGTGGGAGGAAAGATCCCCGGAACATTCTGGGAAAGGATGCAGTCACCCATCCCTGAAGTTACTCTGTTGAAAGGGATTGAGTGCAATGTACTCGATGATTTTGGGGCGATTGATCTGGATGAATCAAAATTGAAATGGATAGATATTGTACTCTTGGGACTTCATAAAAATCTTCCAATAAAAGAATCAGAGAGCGTGAACACGAATCGTTTGGTTAAAGCTCTTGAAAAAAATCGTGCCGTCGATATTATCACCCATCCCAACGATCCGAACTTCCCTGTCGATTTTCGCGTGATTGCACAAATTGCACGAGAAAAAGGGGTGGCTTTAGAGTTGAATAATTCGAAAATTCTCTATGGAAGAACTACCGTTAAACACACACAAACAATGCTGGAGATCTTTGCACGTGAAGGTGTTTTGTTAGCGGTGAACAGCGATACTCACGCGATCCACGAACTGGGGAGAGATAGTGAAGTGCGACCAATTATTGAAGCTGTTGGCTATCCCGACGATTTAATCATCAATCGATCCAAAGAGTCTGCGATCTCATTCATCGAAAATCGACGAATCAACAAAGTTTAAAATGGTCTGAAATAGTGCGTTGTTCCAAATGACAAACCACGACTGTTCAAGGGCGTGAACCCCCAACCATAATCTAAACGAATCATAAAACTGTAGATTTTTGGTGAGAGTATTCTCAGTCCCACGCCACCGCTTCCTACAGAGACTGAGTGGTCTAGGTCTGTCAGTCGAGGAGCTATTGTCGCATAGTCTGCAAATAGAACATGTTGAAAAACTAACCACTTTGTATTGAGCGAAGGAATTCGATACTCAATGTTAAGTTTTCCCAAAGCTTTTCCGCGAAACAGATTTTCTGGAAATCCTCGCACGCCGCTCATGCCCCCGAGATAAAACACATTTGTTTGTGCATGACCATCGGCACCGAACAACTCTCCATTGAAACAGAGATTTGATTTGAGCGGGAGTTCCTTGTACCACTGACCAGCCAGAGAAAACGAATTGTATCCGCCAAAATCAGATTCAAACGCATGGCCAACTCCTGCTTTTATTCCCCCTCCTGAATAGGTGAATGTTTTGTATTTGAAATTGCTATATCGTGCAGATAAAGTCGGCACAAATGCTCGGTTTGAACCTTCGAAGTGGTATCCGTTGGCACTGTTTAGTGAATCAAAATTGACGGTACTTATTGATTCAGAAAGTGTATCGTAAAGAAGATTTCCGGAAATTGATACGGTCAGTTTTTCGTTTAGTGGAAGTTCCCCCGAGGCAAACACGAGTTTTCTATCTACGAGAAACCCAGCTTCTAAACAGCCCGTGGAATCATACCAGTTGCTCAGACCTTTCTGAGTTCTGAGCCGTCCGGTGAGCTTTACTCTTTTATCACCGATATTGTCTTTCATTGCAAATATTTGCCCGCTGTGCGTGCCCAGAAGGTAGGTGTAATCTCCTCCAATAACTCCGGCTCGCCCAAGGAAATTTGCATCGTACAGACCGGTGTTAAACAGAATGATCTTTCCACCATTTCCCTGAAATGATACGAAGGGAATAATTGTCCATTTTTCGACCACGGAAATGGTTATTTCTCCGGGTTGTAGCTCTGTAACGTCGCAGGATGTGAAAATATCCGTTCGCAGAATTCGTTGAGTTGTTGATTCGATAAGAGAATCGGAAATGGTGTCTCCGAGAGAGAGGTTGGCGATTTTCAAAAGGGTCATTTCATCAGTTCGTTTGTTTCCATTGATTGAAATTGAACTGATTGTTGTTGCACTGAGAACTGAGATTGCAATGAGCATTGCGATTATACATTTCACTTTAGATCCTTTGTCAGAGTGGTGTGAAAATAGACTCTGCAAGGATCGCTATGACACAGATGTGATGAGAAATCGTGTGATCAGTTTAAACGAGTGCTACGTTCGTGAAGGTAAGTCTTTGAGGAACTGAACAGCTTCATCCCAACCTTCGTTACTTTTCCCGGGAACTTTCAGAAACGGCATTCCCATGGCGCGAGCTCCATCGCCGTCGGTCTCTTCGCGATCGCCCACCATGAGAACCGATTCGGGAGGGAGGTTCAGTTCTACCAGAGTTTTTAAGAAAGGAAATGTGTTGGGTTTAAATCCGCCGAGATCTTCCGAAGAAAGCATCTTTTCAAATGGAGTACTATCGATTTTAAGTGCTTGCAACCGTTCCGGGACTTTGCCAAAATCGGATAGAACTGCCAAACGATACCCTTTGGCTTTTAGTTCGCGAAGAAGTTCGTTGATTCCCGGGCGACGACGGGTGCAGGCAAGGGTTTTGTAGAACGCGGGATAGAACTGACGTTCTTGCCAGAGTTCTCCCGATTTAACGCCGAATGATGATTCTATATCGCGATTAATTTCAGCCATGATTGTTTTCCCGCAATCCCGTGATTCGCCGCGGTAGCCGTCGCGAAGTTTCATGTAGCCGGGAAGACGCAGGGGGTGTGGGATGGAAAATACCGCAAAAAGTGGCTTAAAGCGGTTGGTCATTGGGTAGAGTGTGCCATCGAGATCGAATATTATTGCCTGTATCGGTTCCATTCTTATTCCTTGTCCGAATGTCTTTTGTAAAATAGTTAGCGGGTATTACTCATTGAGTGGTTCTACAATAAAAGTCTCCAGTGAACCTTTTCCTTTGATTGCAATGGTGCCTCGTGAGTGAAACACGAAATAGTCTTGAAGCTTATTCCTAACGGTATTAGTCACTTGAATGGATCCTTCGATACCACTGGACTCCATGCGCGAAGCGATGTTTACGGTGTCTCCCCAAAGATCATAGCTGAATTTCTTTCTTCCGATTACGCCGGCGACAACCGGCCAATGCTGTAGCGCTTATTGATTACAGTCGATGAATCGACTGTCTAATATTGAATTACATCCTCCGGATGGACTCGAATCTGATCCGGTAGGATCAAATTTGTTATTAGCCTCGGATTTTAATCCGTGGAAACATGGTCGGATCAAATAAGCGCTACAGCATTGACACGTGGAGCGCGGAAAAAATCCAGACAAAAAGAATGTGCTGAACCAAGGCGAATGAAAATCCTGCACGGCATATCCGGTAACACCATTCATCAACTTCGCGAATGTGCTCTTCTTTTGACGTTCGTTTCCAATGCATTTTTCCTCCATTTTTAGAGACAGTATACCAGCGTTTTCTCAAAGAGGTGAGGAAAAACTATTTTGATTACTACTCAGGTACCACGAAAAAACCTTTGTTTTGTAAGTGATTGATATCCCCT
>DYSA01000675.1 GCA_020726425.1 Fibrobacter succinogenes
CTACGATATGGCAGGCAATGCTTGGGAATGGACCAGTAGTTTATACGAGCCATACCCTTACGGTGCTATTGATGGTCGTGAAGACATGAATTCTGTGGAGCGTCGAGTATTTCGCGGAGGATCATGGTACTTTTATGATGACGATGTCCGTTCTGCTAACCGTAGCAGGGACTTCCCATCGTATCCCTTCTATAGTGGCGGTTTTCGTTGTGCCCGCTCACCGTAGGGGAAAGGATGAGGGATGAAAGATGAAGGATAATACAAAGACCTCCGCGATTCTAAAAATCTCGGAGGTCTTTGTATTATCTTCTGTACCACACAAATGTCGTTGCGAGCCCGATAGGGCGAAGCAATCTCCCGTTGTGCGGAAAGTTTCTGGTAAAAAGAGGTTGCCACGCCGCCTAAGAACAAGATCGGCGGCTCGCAACAACATAAATTTACGAAATGTACGGTAGAGAATTTTTGTCTGAAATTTCCGTTACCGTATGCCAATTACTTTCTTGTGCTCTTCCATGTATGTCCGCAGCAAGGCATTCATTCTGGTTTGGTACCCATTTCCTTGACCTTTAAACCACTCGATCACATCGCTGTCGAGTCTTAATGTGAGTTGGCGTTTGGTGATTGGCTTAAGTCCGCGTTTAACAATTCCCTTTGCAAACATCTCAGGCGTTACCTCGGGAATGTCTGAAAGATCAATGTCCGCATCGGTCATGGTATCAAGTCGTTTGAAATCAGTACCCAATTTCCTCGAAGTAGATTTTTTCTTCATTTTTTGTCGCCTTTCTGGCAGAGATAATCCGAATTATGCCGTTTTCATCTGTATGCGCCACAACAATGACGCGAAATTGCAGGAGACCAAAAGTGATATATCGCGTTTCGCCATAATCAAAACGTTGATCTTCAATGGTAAAAACATCGCTGTCAAACATGGGAGGCACATCGGCAAAATCAATTCCATGTTTTTCGATATTTGAAAGTCGCTTTGTTTCATCCCAAGTGAACTTCATGATTTTTATTGTAACTACGGTATGTAACTTCGTCAATGCGCCAAATTTCTGGAATCCACCCTCGAAAAATCCCCTTTCACACCCATGTCGCGCCTTGATTAATGAGACTCTTCCTCATCTCTGTGGTGAGTGGTTTTCTCCTAGCCAACCAAAAAAACTTCCGCACCCGTAACTTAGAACAAATTTTCGAGTTATATTCATCATCAGATCGGCGCGCGCCGCAACACCTTTGCCAAGTTTGTAGCGCGGGATGGCATCCCGCGTGGTTAAATATGGGATTGAATTCAACTTTTTTGCCGTATCTGATGGGCGGATTGTCAATCCGCCCCACGAAAACCAAGTTTATGAAATTTGGCGAAGGT
>DYSA01000089.1 GCA_020726425.1 Fibrobacter succinogenes
AAATTACACGAAAACGGCGAATATATATACCGCCATAACTTATGCTTGGCTATTGTAGAATAAAAAGGTACAAATTTGGTTGTTTTTTATTGGGGAGCTTAGCTAATAGTGATGCAAAAGTAATCGAGAAACTTCGATGAATTCTTTTGTAGAATTTGAACAGTAGTGAAGCAACGCATTAAAATTAAAAAAGCCTAAGGATTATTCCCGAGGCTTTAGGGTGCTGGTAAAAACTTCGTGTTTATTCTTTTGACATGTGAGAAGTTAAAAACTCAAGCATGATGTCTCGGGTATCCTGATTTTTTGAAAGCTTGCGAAGAGCGCGGTCTCTCATGAGTCGTACCCGTTCACGAGTTAGGTTGAGTTCTTTGCCAATCTCTTCAAGAGTGAACGAACGGGAAAAGTGGATTCCATAGTACATGCGGAGAATTTTTTCTTCACGTGTATCCAGTTTTTCCATCGCTTTGTCAAAGATACCAGAAAGTTCAAGCATAGCCTGATCTTCCTCTTGAGTTGGATCTTCACCAAGGGTGTCCATAAGCGACCGAGTGCCATCGTCTTCGCCATCACCAGAAATTGGTGAATCAAGTGAAACGTCATAGCTTTTGTCGAGCACTTCGAGAATGTCGAGTTTGAAATCGATAAACTCTTCCATGGAAATTGTTTTTTCGAAATCACCACCATTTTTGTCGAGAGCGCGCCGGAATTTATTGACGAGGGTGATCTTATTCATGGGGATACGAACGGTTCCTGATTGTTCAAATACCGCTTTTTGGATCGATTGGCGTATCCACCACACAGCATAGGAAATGAACTTTACATCTTTGCCGCTGTCGAAACGCAGTGCGGCTTTCAGAAGGCCAAGATTTCCTTCGTTAATCAGTTCGAGATATGTTAAACCGCGTCCGCGATATTTCTTGGCTACACTCACAACAAAGCGAAGGTTTGCTGTTATCAGCTTATCTGATGCGCCAGAAACTCCTCTTTTAACTTCTTCTACAATGATTCGTTCTTCATCGTCTGTAAGAAGTTGATATTTGTTAATATCACGGAAATACAGTGATTCTGATCTCGTTTGCATCTAAAAACTCCATCTGAGAAATACGGATTGCTTGTGACGTGAATACAACAACTCAAATACCGATGTACTAATCTACATTATTCTATACATAAAAACAAGTTCACTGCTAATAGAAAGGGAGAAGTAACACACTTCTCCCACAATTTTACAAAACACAAATCAGTACTAGAACTTTACACGATCTGGTGAAGATACTACGACAATCCCAGAATCAGACACAAAATATTTTTTGCGATCTTCTTCAAGGTCATAACCGATTTTTTCACCGGGAGCAATTTTTACTCCTTTATCAATGATAGTTTTTTTGATCATAGCCCGTTCGCCAATTTCAACATCCGGGAATACGATACACGATTCTACTTCAGCAAAACTGTGAACACGCACACCGCGCGACAGGATTGAGTTGATCACGCGTCCACCGGAGATGATACATTCACCGGATACAAGTGAGTCAATTGCTTCTCCAACACGGGGATCTTTTTCGCGATCACCTGAACCGAACACAAACTTCGCCGGAGCTGACTGTCCTGCAGAAGTGCGAATTGGCCACTGACTGTTGTATAGATTGATATCAGGAACAACAGAACGGAGGGTCATATTCGCCTGATAATATGCTTCAAGTGTACCCACGTCTTCCCAGTAAGCGCACTGGGCTGGAGATTCGCCAGGAACAACATTGTTCGCAGCAAAATCATACACGTAAACGGGGAACTCTGTAAAGATTGATGGAATAATATTTTTTCCGAAGTCGTGAGCCGATTCTGTATCTACGGAATCTTCTTCAAGCTTCCGAACAAGAAATGGTGTATTGAATACGTAGTTCCCCATCGAGCAAAGAGCCATCTTTGGATTGCCCGGCATCGCTTTGGGGTTTGCTGGTTTTTCTTCAAAACCTATCATGCGGCCTTCGTCGTCAACTTGGATTACACCAAATTGTGAAGCTTCTTCGATTGGTTTTGGAATCGCCGCAATAGTTGCAACTGCACCTTTTGCACGGTGATAGCTCAACATGCGAGAAACGTCCATTTTGTAGATGTGGTCAGCACCGAACACAGCCACAAATTCTGGACGTTCATCGTAAATAAGGTTGATGTTTTGATAAATTGCATCAGCAGTACCTTGATACCAGTTTTTCCCGGTACGCATCTGCGCAGGAACTGGATCAATGTATTGTCCGAGCATACCATTCAGATTCCAGCCACTCGAGATATGACGAATCAGTGAATCCGCCTTAAACTGAGTAAGAACTTTGATTTTGAAAAACCCAGAATTCACAAAGTTGTTCAATACGAAGTCAATAATACGGTATTTTCCACCGAAAATTACTGCGGGCTTCGCTCTTTCACTAGTCAATGGGTAGAGTCGAGATCCTTCTCCACCTGCAAGAATCATTGCCAATACATTCGGGTAACCGGCAGTCTGTCTGAAAGTATCCATCAAAACATCCTCAATTAATGTTTATTCAAGTTGATATCAAAATGTTACAATTGCAATTATGTAATTGCAATAACTTTTTTTATTTACTTGGACGACCTGAGTATTCACCAGTTGTGGTGTTAACGATAATTGTTTCACCCTGTTCGATAAACATTGGAACCTGAACAATAAGTCCTGTTTCCATTGTTGCTGGTTTTGTAACATTACCAGAGATTGTCGCACCTTTGATACCAGGGACAGTTTCTGTAACAACCATTTTCATTGTTGTTTCAGGTTCACATCCGATTGGGCGTCCGTTGTACAATTGAATGTTAACTTTGGAGTTAGGGATGAGATATCCAATTACATCTTCAATGTCTTCACGAGCGATTGTAATTTGTTCATAGTTTTCTTTATCCATGAACCAGAAATCGTCACCTTCTGCATAGAGATATTCGAAATCGCGGCGTTCGATGAACGCTTTTTCCATTTTGTCATCAGCTTTGAAACGGTGTTCAGCCTGAGTTCCCGTGAGGATGTTACGAAGTTTTGTCGAGTAGTAGTTACTTCCGCGACCAGCCATGGTAAGGCTCAGTTCGATAACTTTGTACGGTTCTTTGTTGAAAATGATGATTTGGCCTTTTGCGAGATTATTCGCTTTCTGCATACTAATACCTCTTTGGTAGTTAAAAACAATTATTTAAAATTACTTTGTTTCGTTTGGAGTTCCTGATTCTGAATCCCAGGTCAAAAGAACTTCACGAGCCGCCATGGCGACAACTTCGTCATTCGATTGAGCAAGGGATTTGAGCGCATAGGATGTATTTCGATCTCCGATGCTTCCGAGGGCTGTTATGATGTCGACTTTGAGACGACGATCTTTAACTTCGCCAAGTTTATCGAGAAGAATCGGGACAGCCTTGTTCGATTTCATCACACCGAGCATCAAAATACAATCGCGGACGATGTTTTCATTCTTGTCGCCGATTTTTACGACGTGAATCAACGCGTTTTCTGCATCCTCACCAAACATGAAAATCTCTTCTTGAATTTTTCGAAGGCCTTCGGAGTCGAAAGCGCGCTGTTCATATTTAGAACGATACAGAAGAAGTCGCGCATAAATTTCTTGGAAATGGGGTGGGATTGCATTGGGGCCTTTGACGACAGTACCGAGTGAATCCATGTGTTTTTCCAACGAATCGAGACGGTAGTGGTCTGATTCAAATTGAGTTGTTAAGCTGGTGTGCGATTCTCTGAGCTCTTTTAGTTCCCTGTTTTGCTGGCGATAGAGATCCTCGATGGCACGAAGACCGTTCTGTTGGCCAAAGGGCATACCAAAGGAAAAGTTTAGTCCGAGAGAAATCCCCGGTTTAACCATGTCTACTTCGAAATCCGGTTCCAGTGACATGTCAAGATCTCCGTTGCGGTCGAAGAGAAGTCGTTCGAGATCGATCATTCCCGCATACAGTTCCGCTCGATCATTTTTCATAAACCGAAGTGTGCCGAATAGCGACATCGTTAGTCGATCGTAAAATGAAAATCCTTCGAAAGTAGCGTAAAAGCTTCCGCCGAAATACTTTTCTACACCAAAGAAACCGTTGAACTGTTCAGTATCACTATAGGGAATTGAAAGTAGTCCGCCGTGAAGGCGCATGGTAATTGCATCAAATCCTTGACTCATAGCGAGAAAGAGTTCGCCGGTGAACTGGGGGTCATCGTTGTCTACACGAGCTCGGGTGAGCGTGCTGTTGTTATAGAGATTGCGAATACCGATGGCCATCGATGGCATTTTTGATGTTGATTCATTGAGCAGACGCGCTTTAAATCCTGCGGTCACTCCATCTGACCAACCGGTTGATACGGTGAGCCATTCTCCAAATCCCATGGAAATGGGGAGTTGTGAAGTCATGAACAGATCGTTGTCTTTGTTGGAATTGAGAAAACCGTCATAACCGATGATCAGTTCGCCAGAACCGATAAAGTCCGCATCGGGAATTGTTCGGTTCGTACTCCAACGAGTTTTTGCACTCAGTGAAGAGACAGACATAAGAGAAATTGCTAGGATTGATAGATCTTTAGCTGATAATTTCACAAAGACGCATCCTCGTATTTACCAAAGAGAGCAAAAGGATCCGATTCACCAATGCTATTCTCATCGTGATCGTACTTTGGCTCTGGCTCTGGTTTTGATTCTGATTTTCGCTTTGATTTTGTTACTGAAACAGGTTCTTCTTGTAGAATAGTTTCATCTTCGAGATCGAGATTGAGAGGCTCTTTGTCATCAAAACGCATTACGAACTGTTTTCGCTGTGGCTGACTTGGCTTTGGTTCCGGTGAAACTTCCGGTGCGGCAACAGGAGGAGTTGCTTTGGGTTGATTCGAAGTCGGTGCTGTATTGGCCACCGGTGGCGTTATTTTTACCGTAACTGTTTTTTTTGTTGAAGGGTAAGCCGGCTTTGGATTTCCTTTTGAACTGATCGATTGACCAATTCCGCGGAGGATTCCGATGATTGTATTGTTCTGTTTTACAATCTCTTCGAGGAGGAGATTGGTCTGGATTGACCCTTGAAGTGAAGGCGTGTCAATCAACTGTCTCTGACGTGATCCTTTGGGACGATTGCCCGGAGAACGATTAAATCCAGTAGAACGATTGTTCTTATTATCACTGTTCTCACTGTTCTCACTGTTCCACATATTGCCGTCGTTCACAGATAACCCCTTACTCGCCAAGCGAGTCTGCCAACATTTCAACACTTTTTATATTGGAACTATCGAATTGAAATGAAGGTTTTTCGCGATTTTTCAACCACGTCAACTGTTTTTTCGCATAGTTCCGGCTGTTCTGCTTGATTCTTTCTATGGAATCCTTGAAAGAACAACGGGTTTCAATATAATTAAAGAACTCAAAATAACCAACAGATTTCAGACCTGGCGAAGTGGAATTGTACCCTTTTTCGAGAAGCTTTTGAAACTCTTCGAAAAGCCCTGATTGCACCATGATATCGACTCGTGCATTGATTCTTTCGTAGAGTTTTGCTCGATCCATCTGCAGTTCTACCACGGCTACATTCAGTGATTCCATGGGTTTGCTGATCGATTCGCCATCGCGAACAATCTGAAGGGCGCGAATAATGCGGTAGAGATCGTGGGGGTGAAGTTCTTCGGCACGTTGGGGGTTGAGCAGTTGCAAATCAGCGTGAAGTGTACCCGCGCCAAATGACTTTTCACGAGCGATTGATTCTTCGCGAAATTGACGATCCGGTGTGGTGGTGCTATCGAATCCCTGTCGCAATGCCGAGGCATAAAAGAGTGTCCCACCGCAAAGAATCGGGCGTTTCCCACGTGACAAAATATCCCGAATCGCCGTGTCTGCATCCATCGCCCATTTTCCGGCAGAGTACTCTTCCGCAGGATCAATGATATCGATACAGTGATGGCGAACGCGCCGCAACTCTTCATGTGAAGGTTTTGCGGTTCCAATATCCATTTCGCGATAGATGAGACGAGAATCGCACGAAACAATTTCTCCATTGATTCGCTCGGCCAGATCCAGTGCAAAGGAACTTTTCCCGATTCCCGTGGGGCCTGCAATAAATGGAATGGTCGGTGTGTTCATCCTATCTCCTCAAAAAGTGTCAACTATACAATATTTTCAGATATCTCTAGCGAATTACAGTGAGTCCATTGGGAACTACCGTGATTTCGATAGGAGCCTGACAGAGATATTCGGCATCTACATGAACCGCAACGCCGTGTCCCTTTTCAATGAGAATCCGTTTGCATTGAAATTGTTCCACGCTCATGAGCTTGTCCACTCGGTTGTGCCACATCCCCAGAATGTAGATGAGTGCGGGGAATATTCCTCGATATTTGAAAATGGTCACATCGAGATACCCGTCGTTCATGTCGGCAAAGGTGGCGAGAGAGAGTTTTCCGCCGTAGTATTTTCCGTTGTTGACAACTACCCAATATCCTTTGCGGGGGATTGGTTGGTCATCGATTTTGACGGTAATTTTGCGAAAGGGATAGGTGATAAATTCCGCCGTGGCAACCAGTGGATAGGAGAGTATGCCGAGAATCTTTTTGAATCCTGAATCCGCCTTGCGAATCACATGAGCATCGAATCCCGTTCCCGCCATACAGCTAAAATAGCGATCTCCTGCTTTTCCTAAATCGATATTTACCTTATCACCGGAGGCAATGACTTGGCATGCGGCATTTATTTCCACGGGAAGATTGAGTTCCAGAGCGAATACATTGGCTGTTCCCATAGGAATAACCCCCAGGGCCGCGGAACTTTCCGCCATGCCGTTGATTACTTCGTTGATTGTGCCATCGCCACCGGCGGCGATGATCAGATCATACCCTTTTTGGGCAAAGGTGCGCGCCATTTCGGTGGCGTGTCCCGCGTGAGTGGTCGGGCAGAGTTCTACTTCAACGCCCAGTTCATTGAGGTATCTTTGGGCGTGTTCCATCAGTTCGGAACGATTCTCCCATTCACTTCCGCGCCGCTTTTTGATCCCCATGATATGCAACAGAATTGGCGATAGCTGAAATCCTGATCCGGAATGGGGATTGAAAATAATTGCACCACGAGTAAATCGTTTTTTCCACGGTGAAGGGATCTGTTTTTCCGCTCGAGTGAGATCTTCGAGAGATTCGATCGGCGAAGCGAGTTCTGCGTGTTCAGAATGGGTGATATGAAACGTCCCGTTAATTCGTGAGCTCATTTTTTGAGTGATCTCTTGGAATGATTTGCTTTCCAATCCCAACGGTTTGAGCACTGAAGGGAATAGTTTTCCTCCGGTAATCAGTTCTCCAAATAGTTCAAAGAGAGAGCTAATATACGAGAATCGCCGCAGATAGATCACCGATCCTACGGCGTAGTGCTTTTGTTCGATGGTGCTCCACGAACGATCAATGCGAAGTTTCTTTTTTACAAATGATTTTTTTTCGACGCAATAGAAGTGAAAGTCTGAGTTTGTTTCGAGGATTTCGGTGATTGTTTGTTGCGCCAATTCGGGAGAAATCAGTGCCGAGTCTGCGGAAACCACAATGTATCCCTGATGATCAGGTGATTCTGGCTGAATCATTTCGCGAAAGAGGCTAATCATGGCGAGAACGCTCTGCATAAAACCATTTCCCCCGGGAACTCTTTGGGAAACGTGGCGCATCGAAGCACAGCGATCCAACTCTTCATCGCCGACCACAATAATTTCACCGATACGCGGATCTGATCGAAAGGAATCGATTACCCAGTCGATCAACGGTTTTCCATGAAGTGGAATAAGCGCCCGCATCTTTTCGCCTGCATGTACGGTCAGTTCAGAACGATCAGAATCAGCAAGAATAATCAGAGTAAGTTTACCGGTCGCCATAAAAAATCCTCAATGAAAAGTGCGTCTAAATATAGTGGATGGGAGATTGTTTTTTTCAACTCGTTCACCGGTATTCAATTCTGCCAAGATGCCTAACGTACAAGCAGGAATTGCTTTTATTGTCTCACATTGTTC
>DYSA01000676.1 GCA_020726425.1 Fibrobacter succinogenes
GAAAATACTAATATTGAGATTGTCATACGAACTCGTCGAAGGCCAACTATAGAGCCCTCCACTTATCGATTTCGCTGTGAAACGATTTTCGTCACTTCCCAATTTCAGTGTTACCGTTACGGAATCGCCATACCCATCACCGTTGAAATCGCGCATTTCAGCACGATGAATCGTCGCGTCTTTATCACCGCTTTTGGTAATCGCAACCCACTGATTAATCTCACTCGGCTTGTTCTTTTTGAGATCCGTAACCGAAGTTCCACTAAATACGAATTTCACAAACTCCTGATCGACAATTTTCTTCGAACGATCAAAAATGAATCGATATTGACGATCATCGATCTTTTGAATCAGATCAGCGGTGATCGGCAGTTCAGTAGTCCCTTGTTTCAAAATCAAATAGGCATCAGTTCCCGTAAGATTTACCTGAATTGGTTCACTAACGGTGAGAATCAATGAATCTTTATCGCGCGAACCATCGAGAGTGAGAGACGCCGCTTGAATTGCCGGCCCCACCGAGTCAAGAATGGCTCCCTTCACCATATTCCCTTCAGGGAAGTCCATCTCAAGTACCCCTTGACCAGCACCACCCAGTAAATCTGAATCCAAAAGTGAAATAATATTTTGAGCAGGATCAAAGAGATCGATCGCTCCCTTTTTTGCATTTTTTAAGGGCGTCACCGTTGGCCATGAATATCGAATCTCACTCCAACTATCGAGTGCAAACGCTCCATCAGCTTGTCCTTTCCGCAACCTAATCACTATAGAGTCGGCAAGACCATCACCATTCTTGTCTTGGGCTGAAGCACTTTGCAGAGAGGGATATTTCACACCAGCGATATAAAAAGTATCTACAGTGGTATTAAAGTTCCGGTCCGATACTCGAACATACCCAATTCCACCTTTTTCTCCATACACTTGCTTAATCATATCAGAAGGTATACTGACTTGATACTCAGCTTTTAGTGTATCACCAGAGATTTTTTTTGCCGAGATCCACCCAATCCACTCCGGATTCAACGTCCACTCAACAACAGCAGCAGAATCGATGTTGAGATATGTTTCATCTGTAGCTAGAATCTTGATATTGAATGATTCATCCGACTCAATCCAACGATCATTTTTATTGAGGAATGGATAGACACCTTCAATTTTTTTACCCGATTTCCCCGAAACAACATCTGGCGTGGAGTGTTTTTGAACAAATCGTTCAAATTCAATTCCATTTGGCATAGGTCGCTCATTATCAAAATATTGCCGAGCAACGCGGAGAATTCCGAGAAAATCATAGCGAAATGAAACAAAGGCACCGGTGAGATTTTTTGTGGATGGCGCACGACGCTTTAGATATTCAAAGGCAGCTTTAA
>DYSA01000677.1 GCA_020726425.1 Fibrobacter succinogenes
ACGAGTGCTGAAGCGAGTTTTTGTCCCCCACTAACACCTGAGTAGTTACGAATAATCAAAGGAAGAATCTTTTTCGCGACCGAACAGTTCAGTACTAAACTCAGTTTTCATCGCCGTGATCAGATGGCGACACTCATCTGCAGAGATCTGCTGAGCTTCCGCTACGGTTTTCCCTTTCTGATCGAGCGTTTCGTGGTCGTAGTCATCGAGAAGCGACAATCCTTCGGAAAACTGTTCCAGCAGTTCTGCCAGATTTCCCGCTTCGGTGAGATCATTCGCCTGAAGTTCAATCGACCGCCGCAGAATCCGAATCCCATTTTTGAGATGTACCAGTTCCATGTTCTGTTCCGCGATCCGTTTTTCATTGATTGCGTACCCTTTGACGAGATACTCTTTCAATCGAGCCGTCGCCCACTGGCGAAACTGAGTTCCCTGTTTGGTATTGACCCGGTATCCCACCGACAAAATTGCATCGAGATTATAGAAATCGACTTGATATGTCTTCCCATCATTTGCAGTTGTTGCATTTTTTGCAACAACTGAAAACTGATCCAGTTCTCCATCATCAAAAATCTTTTTCAGATGTCGTGAGATTACCGATTTATCACGGCCAAATAAAGTTGCAATTTGATTCAGACTGAGCCAAAAAGTTTCATGGTCAAACTGAACTTCAACCTCAGTTTCATTATTGCTGTTTTTGTATATAACGATTTCATTCATGCACAATTCCTTGTTCTATTTATGATGTTTTCATTGATCACGTATCCTTTGACCAGATACTCTTTCAACCGAGCTGTGGCCCACTGGCGAAACGGAGTTCCCTGCTTGGATTTCACTCGATATCCGACGGAGATAATTATACCGAGGGTGTAATAATTAGTTTGATATTTTTTACCATCCGCAGCAGTAGTCCGGAAATTCCGGACTACTGAAAATTCTTCGAGTTCAGCTTCCTTAAAATATGCGTCAGTTGATACTCTGAGACATGAACACCTTTCCCTCAAAAAGGAATATGCATTTTTTGCATCATGCTTTTTACTGGTATTGATTTTCAGAGCAACTGTTCAACTCACTTCTGTTCACTTCCGTTACAATAGACGACACGTTTTTCCGATTCGTGACCTTCGCGGAAAAAGAGTTCGCTGATCTCGAGATTGAAAAACTCGGCGATCTGCCAGCAAAAATCGATGGTCGGAGCGACTTCGCACGCTTCGAGGCGGGTGATAAATGTCCGCGATTTTCCCAGTTTTTCACTCAGTTCAATCAGGGAAAGTTCATTCATTTTGCGATAGAATCGAACATGATTTTTGTGAATTACTTTTGCCATACCGTACTCCTCTGTTTGTTTCGCGCGAAAAAAACTGTG
>DYSA01000090.1 GCA_020726425.1 Fibrobacter succinogenes
TCTTTTCAGAACGGCCCATACGTTTATCCGATTATCTTTTGCAGTTTGCTGAGCAGTGATCGCATGTCAACCGGTTTGGGGCAGAAATGATCGATCCCCGATGAAAGAATTGTGGCGCGGTCATGTTCTGTCGCAGAAGCAGTCAGTGCTAAAATTGGCGTCCGAGCAAGCGAACGATCATCTTCATGTGAACGAATTCGAGCAGTTGCTTCGATACCACTCATGATAGGCATCTGAATATCCATAAGAATCGCATCGAACTGCTGAGCTTTCGCCAGTTCCACTGCTTCGGCACCGTTCTCTGCAAGCTTGATATTGAACCCTGCTTTTTCAAGGAAGTGAACGAGGTAGAGTTGATTTACCTTGTTGTCTTCCGCGAGTAGAAGTGTTCCTTGAATCGCGTGATTGGTAATGACACGGTGTTTATTTTCAAGCGATTCTTTGTGATTTGAGAGAGGGAAATCGATAATGATGGTAAAGATTGAACCTTCGTTTTCATGGCTCTGCACCATAATATCACCGTTCATCTTTTCGATAATAAACTTGGTGATTGAAAGGCCAAGCCCGGTTCCTTGAGCTGATTTGCGGTACGAGTTGTCGCCCTGTTCAAAAGGGGTGAATAGTTTTTCTTGAGCAAACTTTGGAATTCCCATTCCCGTATCAGAAACCGCCATGGTAAATGAAACCGATTCTCCAACAATTTTTGAAGTTACGGTAAAACTCACAGCTCCACTGTCGGTGTATTTGATCGCATTGCTGATCAGATTGGTGAGAATTTGGCGGAAACGGTAACGATCGCCTTCGACATATTCGGGGAGATCATCTGGTATCGAACTGGTGAAGTAGATACTCTTATTTTCTGCCATAAGAGCAAAGTTTCGAGCCACTTTTTCAAAGAGATGGCTGGGATTGAACGGTTCATTCGCCAGTTCCAGTTTGCCCGCTTCGATTTTAGAGTAGTCGAGGACGTTGTTCACAATGTTGAGAAGAACATCGGAACTATCCGCTGCCATGGCGAGAAGTTCATCTTGGCGAGGGGTGATATTTTCAGAGCGAATCATTTCAATGACACCGATAATTCCCGAAATCGGGGTGCGGATTTCATGGCTCATGTTGGCAAGAAAGCTTCCTTTTGCAAGATCCGCTCGTTCCGCACGATCGCGTGCTTCTTGAAGTGCGGCAATCAACTTGATCTGGTGAGCGCGGTAACGGAAAGTTACTTCCGCAATAATCGCCACCATTATTCCGCTTACCGTAGTCGTAAGAAAGGCATTGGGGTTGATAACGTTTGGTCCACCGTGTGAATATTGTGATTTATATATCATCGTAAGAGATAGTAGGACATTGAAAAATGCCATCGAATAGGCAACGCGACGAGAAAAAGCAAAGGGTGTGAGCAGCACTAGCCAAATAGTAAGCTGAGCAAGAGAAGGTGGGAGGTCAAAAGACTTAGCAAAGATGCGAAGTCCCATTGTGAAGAGGAGATACGCGCCGACAATTAGTATTGTCACCGGTAGCGATGTTGTTTTGATTGCTTTTACATGTTTTATGACCACGTGATTACCCCTCTTGATGAGCTTAATACAGATTCGGCACTATTCTGTTGTATCTGTTTCGCCGTGTTTAAATCAGCAATTTATACAGATGTGAAATATATAACGTTTTCTTGCCGGAAACGCACACATTGTGTATAACAAACAGAGGAAATAGTAATTTTATCTCTGCGTTGTTTTGACAGGGCACACAGGCAAAGTGAGCGATGGGAAACGGATTAAACAAGAGAGGTATGTAGATGATTTTCAGCACAAAAACCGACGGAACTGCTCCGCCGGTATGCTATGCTTCGAGAATAGTGCGAACAACAGTGGCTCGCTGTATGTCCAGTTCTGCACTTTCGGTGGGAACTGTTTCTAAAAGTAGGGCGACATTGCCCTGAAGCGCCGCGGCGGTAATGCTGTTTACCATATCGATTGTGAGTCCATCCATTACATAACCGCGTTCCAGCCCAAGTCTGATCAAGCTGGTGAGATTGAGCAGTTGTGGAACAGAGAGCATTCTACAGTGTTTTAAAACGCCAAATGCTCGCCATATTTTGTCTTCCATTTCCATAGAAGCTTCGCGGAAAAGGATATCCCGTGCTTCCATCTCTTTTGAAATTATTTCGCGAACCGCAGTTTCACTTTTTTCGCGAATCTCTTTTTCTGACGTTCCGAGATAGTTTCCGCCAGTGAGCGTAAACATTCCTCCCCACGAATCGGTTCCTTGGCGGAATTTTCCCGCACCGCTCATGCCGAGTTGCGCCGCTCCGGAGAGCACTTGGTCAAGTGTTTCTGTATAGACCAGCCCAGAAAGCTGAAGTGTATAGGTGATTTCAAGCCCTGTTCCACAAAGATCTGGACGGTTGAGGAGAAATCCGACCGAAGGATCAAAGGCGAACGTAAGTTCTTTTCCGAGAAGTGTATCCGAAGTATCAACCATCTCCCACGATTTCTGAAGATCTGAACCATCGGAGTAGTGAGACAAACGAATGTGATTTTCACCGTTGATTCGAAGCGCCATTGAGTAATCGTTGAGAATAACTCCACGGGAACCGACACCGCCGTTGATCATTTCAATTGGCACAAAGTCCCGTTCAAAAAGAACCGTTTTCGTAAGATCATTGACATCGTTGAGATTGATCGACAGCGGATGTTCGCCGAGAATTGATCTGTGTTGAACAGCCGATTCGACGATAGAGAAAATCTCGTTTTTTTGTTGAAGCGATGCTTTTACGGGGAAAGGGAACTTTTCAAGATTACGCGAAATAACCGTTTCCACCGAAAGGAGAATGGGATCCGGTGTTGATGATGGCATGAGCCACATAGGTCGTTGCATAATCAGTTTTTTCAGTTCCATGAATCTTCCTCACGACTTTCAAGTTCGAGAATTCGATCGCGAAGAACTGCGGCGGTTTCGAATCGCTGTTCTGCAATGGCGGTGCCGAGTTCACGGCGAAGGGTGTCCAGTTCGCTCTGGAAACTCCGCGATCCCGAATGACGATATTTTTTCCCGTCATAGCGTCGAAAGGCAGAGTGGTAACTGCTTCGTTCATCGAGAAATTCCCGGAAAGTTTCGAAACATTTTGAACAGCCAACTTCGCCAAACGCGGCAAGTTGATCTTCGGTAGTTCCACAGCGAGGGCAGATGATCGGTTCATCGACATTTTCTACCGGCGATCCGAAATCATCTTCGTCATCATTATGGCGACCGTGTCCGAACGGAATCCCTTCTTCTTCGGCACAATCTTCACAGATATGGCGTGTAAGGGTTTCGCCGTTTTGAATTTGGGTCAAATGTATTGTTGCGGTATTTACACGGCAAACTTCACAGAGTTCCATTATGACTCCTTTGTAATCTGTTTATCATTGAGAATCAGGCGGTAATCCATTGCCGCCGCTACGTCGTCATCGTGTGTTGCAATCAGAAATGTCTGACCGGTTTCGCGGTTCAGCCGAGCCACCAGATCGAGAAAATGTTGGCGGTTTTCGCGGTCGAGATTTCCTGTTGGTTCATCAGCTAAAATAAGTGCTGGTTTGTTGAACAGGGCACGAGCAAGAGCAACTCTTTGTCGTTCCCCCCCGGAAAGTTCGCCGGGATGATGTTTTGCTCGATGGTCAACACCGACTTCGCGAAGAAGTTCCGTCGCTCGAGCAATACACTCTTTTTTTGACTTTCCCGCGATTAATCCAGGAATATAGACATTTTCGATCGCGGTAAAGTCGCTCATGAGGTGGTGAAATTGGAAGATAAACCCCAACTGTTCACTGCGAAATTTGGCGAGATCTTTTTCGCTCATTTTGCCGATTTCGATCCCTTTGATTTTCACCGATCCTTCGGAAGGGCGATCGAGTCCGCCGATAATCTGAAGCAGTGTCGTTTTTCCGGCTCCCGAAGCTCCCATGAGAGCGGCACAGGTTCCCGGTTCGATGGAGAAATTGAGATTTTCAAGAACCGTTAGCGTTGAATCTCCTTCGCTGAAACGACGAGTGATATTCTCTATTGAAAGCATGGTTACTCCAGTCGTATTGCTTGTGCAGGAAGAAGTTTCGAAGCACTCCACGCGGGGTAGAGTGTCGCTAGAATACAGAGAAGATTTGTTCCGACAAAGACAATCAAAACATCGAGTGGTTCGACGATCGCCGGAAGGAAATTGACAAAGTAAATATCTCCCGCAAGAGGAATTATATGGTATCGATGTTGGAGATAGCTTGCCGTTACCCCGATTATTGTTCCGGCGACAGATCCGATAAGCCCAATCACCACGCCGTTGAAAAGGAAAATTTTCATGATCAATTGCTTTGTTGTTCCCATGCCCATGAGAATGCCGATTTCGCGGCGCTTTTCCATGATAATCATGATCCGAGTCGCCATGATGTTGAACGCTGCAACGAGTATGATAATTGATAAGAAAAGAGTTATGATTAGCTTTTCAAGTTTCATCCACTGGAAAAGTGATTTGTTCTGCGTCTGCCAATCGCTGTATTTGTAGGGATAGCCACCCAGTTGTTCGTTGATCTCTTTGGCAATTGTAGAGGCGTTGTTCAGATCTTTGCAACGCATTGAAATTCCTTCAACACCATCGGGCATAGAGAACAATTTCTGTCCAGTGCCAATCGATACGTAGATCAATCCTTGGTCGTATTCGTACATTCCTGTTTCAAAAATCCCCGCAACTACCAACCGCACCATTTTTGGTGAAGGATCGATATTGCCATCTTCTTGGGAAACAGTCATTAGTACAATTTCATCGTGAACTTTTACCCCAAATTTTGCTGCAAGCCCAGTCCCGAGAAAACAGGCTGGCTGAATGCGATCGCGATTTGATTTTGTGGGAGCGAGTGAGAATTTTCCTTCGATCATTTTTTTGTGAAGATCAGAAACGCCTTTTTCAAGTGAGTCGTCGATCGCCATGATCATCACGCCTTCTTGAAGTGATTCGCACTCGGCGGCACCTTTTCCCATGATGATTGGAGCCGTAGCAACGACTTGAGGATGAGTAGCGATAATCTGAGAGAGCGAATCGGGATTGGTGATCGATTCACCGTTGTATTTCATGATCCGGGCGTGAGCGAACGTCCCGACAATGCGGTCGCGAACTTCAAACTCAAAACCGTTCGATACGGAAAGTGCCCCGATGAGAACCACAGTTCCGAGGATCACGCCAATGATCGAGAGTGCCGTTATGATCGAAACGAATCCCATTTTCCGGCCGTGAAGATATCGTAGTGATACAAAGAGTTCAAAATTCATGGGAAGGTAGAGCCCTTTCGGTTTTATGAATGTAGGGGCACGGCGCGCCGTGCCCCTACAAGGGAAAATGCCAGAAATGTACTATTTGTTTTCTGGTCTCAGAAGCGGGAACAGAACAACATCGCGAAGGGTCTGCGCGTTAGTAAGAAGCGCAACCATTCGGTCGATGCCGATACCCCATCCAGAAATTGGCGGCATACCGTATTCCATCGCTGTAAGGAAATCTTCGTCGATATCCATTGCATCGAGGTCGCCTTTTGCGCGAGCATCAAGCTGAACTTCGAAACGCTGACGCTGATCAACCGGGTCAACAAGTTCTGAGTACGAGTTGATTACTTCCCAGCCATTTACAACAAGCTGGAAACGGTCAGTTTCGAGTTCGTTGATATCGCTCTGACGCGCGAGAGGCGAGAGATCGATCGGGTGGTTCGTAATAAACAGCGGGTTGATAATCGCCGGACGACTCACTTTTTTGTAGAGAAGGTCGATCAGTGTTCCACGACCAGCCTTGCGCACTTCGTGCATATCGTCGAACTTGATACCTTTGGCATCGATCTGAGTCATCAGTTTCTCTTTTGTGTCGCATTCGTAAATATCAACACCGGAATCGCGGAAGATAAGATCACGGAAGGAAATACGCGGCCATGAACCTTCGAAGTCGATCGCAGTTCCGTCGTATTCAATCTGAAGTGAACCTTTGATTTCCATGAGAAGGTGCTTGAGCAGTTTCTCTGTGAAGTTCATGTTATCTTCGTAGTTCCAGTATGAAGCATAGTATTCAAGAAGCGTAAAGTCCGGAAGGTGAGACGCATCGACACCTTCATTGCGGAATGAACGAGCAAATTCGTATACCCGTTCCATACCACCGGCGATCGCGCGCTTGAGGTAGGTTTCAGGGGCGATACGAAGGAACACATCGATGTCGAGTGCGTTGTTGTGCGTCACGAACGGACGAGCCATTGCGCCAGAAGCTTTATTGGTCAGAACCGGTGTGTCTATCTCTACGAACGCGTGGTCGTCGAGGAAGTTGCGAATTGTTTTGATCACTTTCGTACGAGTCTTGAAACGAGTCATGATCTCTTCGTTCATGATCATGTCAAGATAACGACGGCGAATGCGAAGTTCTGCATCGGTGATTCCGTGGAATTTTTCCGGAAGTGGACGAATTGTTTTCGTGAGGAATTTCCACTCCGTAACGTTGAGTGTTTTTTCGCCGGTGTGAGTGGTCATGATTTCGCCGGTCAGACCAACGAAGTCGCCAATGTCGGTAATTTTACTGAACAGTTTGAACCGGTCGCCGAGCACTTTTTTCTGAAGAGCAAACTGCATTTTGCCATCGTAACTGAACAGATGACCAAAAACAAGATTTCCCATTCCCCGTGAAGCAACGATACGTCCACAGATTTTTACGCCCGCCGTTCCATCTTCGAGCAGTGCAGCTTCAGCCATGTTGTGAGTTGCTTCAAAACGGTCTGCATACGCCTGTTCGCCAGACTCTTTGATCAAAGCGATTTTGTCGTAGCGAACTTGCATCTGTTCATTAAAACCCTCAATAGCCACAATACACCTCATATTCTTTGAATAGTATTTTCGATATGCGCGTAAAATAGTTTCTGCCGAACTTTTTGCGGAGGTGTCAAGCCATGGATTGTGAGCAACTGTGTGATCTTTCTGTGGGATTTCAAAATGTGATTAGTTCGATATGAGATAAAGCTCTGAGAGGCACTGAACTACTCAGCGCCTCTAGCAAAATTATTTGTTCGTGTAGAGTTTGATCTCTTTGATCGACATCGTCAGTGGCCCATCGACGAGGTTTTCGCTGTCGTTGCTACCAAAGGCAATAATTGAAGCGGAACTCATCTTGAGTGTGCTTTCACTTGCCTCTGTCCACGTTCGTTCGAAATCTTTTTTGTAGAATGTATATCTGCTGTACTCTGTCTCTGAGCGCGGTGCCAGATTTGAATTCTCCCAACCAGTGATATCTCCGGTTGTTGCCACGGTCATCTGAAACCGATAGTTTGATTTGTACTCAATAGTCAGTGAATCAAAATCTCCAAGGGAATCATTGTTGGGAACTTCGCTTTCGAGGGCGAAGTATGATGCTTTTACCATTTCTACATTGACTGAAACTAAGGAGTTTTCCAGTGGTAGTTTTTTGAATGCACCGGGAAGCATGTTCCAATCTTTATTAAAGAGGTTAATAGTCCACGGTGATTTTTTTTGAAGATCTATAACTGTTGGAACTGTCGCATTTTGCGGAATTGAATCCTTGTTTTCCGGTTGAGTAACTGCTGCGGGATCGTTCTGCTTCTCAGGTGTCAACGAATTGCAACTTGAAACCATAACTGTAGCGGCGACTAAAGCGAATAGAATAGTGGCTTTCATACCATCTCCTTGAAACAATTTGTATTGTGAGATCTGCGGAATGCGAAATCTCTGTTCACCATTAGAATAGCACATCATTGCGAAGATATTTCTGAATAATTGAGATGTGTAAAATTTGATTCCAAACTGAATAGTGTACACAATGGTTGTTCGATAATTGCCCCAAAATTGAAAAGCGACCATTCCCAATTTTTCATAATAATTCAGAGAAAATTGAGGAATGGAACTCTATGCATGAACAATGCAAACACTTTTCTCTTTTGATAGATTCAACTCGTTCCGAGGCTCCGGCCTTGGAATGCTTCTGACGAGGCT
>DYSA01000091.1 GCA_020726425.1 Fibrobacter succinogenes
TCCAAAATGATTACTGATTTTTCAATCTACTACTTCGATGTCAATGTCCACACTCCATCCCAATCCGTTGCCGGTGGTATTTCAAGGAAATAGAGGCACCTTTCGAGGTATACTTTTGCAGGATTAATCGGTTGAGAAGGAAATGATTGCGCTGATTCCCGAAAGAGTTCGGCAGCTTCATTCCACCGTTGATCATTATACGCAACAACACCTTTTTCAAACTGTTCGCGATGAAATGAAGATACCAATGGTTGATTTTCTTTGCAGGAGATCAACTCATACGTTTTGATGGGAACCTGCTTCCCCTTTACTCGAATGGTATCGAGATACATAAAATTGAACTCATTATTTGCTCGCTCCACTATCGACTCGGATACCTGCACGTAGATCCCATACTGTTTTGCCGAGGATTCTAAACGAGCGGCGGTGTTGACCGTATCGCCCATCATCGTATAGTTCATTCTCATGGTGGAGCCCATATTCCCCGTCACCGCATCGCCAGAGTGAATACCAATACGGTGATGAATTTTACAGATAAGTTCCGGCCACTCTTCACTTCTCCATTTTGCATGAAGCTCTTCCAATTTTGCTTCCATTTCGCAAGCAGATTTGCACGCTAATATTTCCTGATTTTCAACGGGCAGCGGTGCACCCCAAAACGCCACAATGGCATCACCGATATATTTGTCCAGCGTGCCTTTATTGCGAAGGATAATATCCGTCATCGCAGTGAGATACTCATTCATCACCGTAACTAATTGAGTTGGTGTCAATATCTCTGAAAAGCTGGAAAAACTTACGATATCGGTAAAAAATGCTGTTCGATGACCTTCAACACCACCCAATTCTGGTTTGTGGTTGGTTTGGTACATTTCATCGATAAGTTCTGGAGATATGTAGGTTCCAAAACTCTCTTTCAAAAGATTTTTTTTCTGATTTTCCAGAAGAAGTCGGTGAATAATTGCGATCAGATAGGCGAGAATAACCGATGCTGCGGGAAAAACTAATGGCATCCAAAATGAGTATTCACCAACTTTGGGAGGAACAATGGGAAGAAAAGGAATTCGTGACATACCATATTGAAATCCCGCAAAAATTGACCCGTTAAAAAGCCCCAATGAAACAACGAGATAGGTAAGTAACATCCCTATCACTAAGACAAATGCTTTCGCAGGTGCAAATATTTCCACCGCAACATGGACACAAAAGCAAATAAGGAGAATAAGAATAAAATGTTGCCAAGGAAATCCGTGATCCATCACAGAAGTGACTCTTCCGCCAAATACAGTAATAAACTTTTTGTCTAAAATTGACTGAATTGCATGGGCGTGAACCTCAACTCCGGGCATGTATTCATTCGTATTTCTGAAATGATAAAATGGTGTTGCCTTTATATCGTGAATCGTCTCCACCGAAACGCCGACAAGAACAATTTTATTGTAAAAAGGAGAAGACTCAGGGTGAGTTTTTCCGTACCCCATTTTTTCAATGATTGTAGCACGTTGAACCGTATCTTCAATCATTAAAACCCATTCAGGCAAATCCGAAGAGATGTACTCTTCCATCCAATCAATATCGTCGGCTGGTTCCTTCAAAGTACACTCTCTCGTATCGAGGATTTGCGATACCGAATAGCTCGAGAATGTCCCCCATTTTTTCTGATTTCCAATGCGATAGTTTGATCGAGGGCCGTAAAAATTAATAAGGAATGTATTGCTGTTTGCAAGACCTTGAATTCGATTTTCCCCATAGCTCCAGACCATTGATTTTGGGTCGAACTGTGGTATTGCAGAATCGGAAATCCCTTGAAATGCTTTTATTGCCTTGAGTCCCAGTGGAAGGTACATACGATCCGGTTCGTGATCCATATATCCACCGAGAGAATAGAGTCGCAAAAAACCATCCGCATCGATATAGTCGTTTACCAAGCCCACATCAGTTGCATATTTACCAATAACCGGTAGTGGCGAAACAAGATACTCCGGCGGAGTAAGCGTTGGTTCTTTCACAATTTTTGAACAGAGAATAATCTTCGTTCCCCGAGCCTCCGCTTCGGCAATTTTTATCCCCATCACCGAATCTCCGTGCATAGGAGGAACAAAGGAACTATCTGATTGCTGAATCATATTCCAAATCTCTTTTTGATACTCCGACCGCGGTTCAGGAGTATCAAATTGAATATCAAATACAATTACCTTTGCTCCGGCTCTGGAAAGATTCTCTATCACCGAACTCCAAATGACACCTCGCGAATAGGGCCAGCTTTCAGGAACCAACCGCCATGCTTCATCATCTACTTCAACCAACACAACATCTGTTTGAGGTGTCGAATCGCCAGCGAGCCACCCCGTTATGGGGCCTCTAACATCGCGCATTCGAAAATCGTAGGTTTTCAATTCAAGTAGATCAAACACACCGATCCAATGAAGCAGTGTTATTAGTAAGGTTGTGATACTGATAAGAATTAATGGCATTTTAACCGCTGCAGTTAGTCGAACCATAGGTACTCCAATAGTAAGGGAGAGTGTTGAAAAAGAATACCATAAGTGAGAAATCATCTCAATCAAAACTTACTTGCTTCTGCGATCTCAAAATGAACACTCCGCGAGATAAATTTGATTTGCATGATGATTTTATAAGACCGATCACGTATATTCCACGCGCCTGAACACATAAATTAAATCAGATATGCGAAATTAATCCAGCCGAAAGAGAGCTCCTGTGAATTTCCACCAAGAGAGTTCGCGAAGACGAACATTCGCCATTGTTTCCCACCCCGATGCCGGTAAAACAACACTCACTGAAAAATTGCTTCTCTATTCGGGAGCGGTACAGATGGCGGGATCAGTGACCGATCGCAAAAAAGAGCGTTCCACAGTATCTGACTGGCTGGAAATCGAACGGAAACGTGGAATTTCGGTAAGTTCAACGGTTCTCTACTTTGATTACGACGGGTATCGAATAAATCTTCTCGATACACCGGGACACAATGATTTCTCTGAAGATACCTACAGAGTTCTCATGGCCGTTGACTCAGTAATCATGGTGGTCGATGCCGGTAAAGGTATCGAAAAGCAGACGAAAAAACTATTCGAAGTATGTCGTAAACGGCATATACCGGTGTTCACGTTTATCAATAAGCTGGACAGACCGACTCTTGACACGCTCGCTCTTTTGGATGAGATTGAATCAGTTCTCAATATTGCCGCCTACCCCATGAACTGGCCACTCGGAAATGGTCCTGAGTTCAAAGGGGTGTGGGATCGCCGGACTAATCTGGCTCACATGTTCGAACGCACCGTGGGCGGAAGTTATATCGCTCCCGTTTCGACCTGTGGTATCGAAGATCCTGTGATTCAAAAGGCGCTGACAGCTCAAACCTACGAAACGCTCAAAGAAGAGATTGAAATGATCGAAGGTGCCGGTGCAGAGTTTGATGTGGACGATATCGCTCACGGAAGAACCACGCCCGTTTTCTTTGGATCGGCAATCAACAACTTCGGACTAGAACTTCTTCTGAACTGTTTCGTAGAATTTGCCCCGGGACCACAGCCGCGAAAAGCTCGTGATATGGTCGTTGATCCGGAAGATCCGTTCTTTTCTGCTTTCGTTTTTAAGATTCAGGCAAATATGGATCCTCGCCACCGCGATCGCATGGTGTTTATACGCATTGTCTCGGGAAAGTTCACGAAAGACATGGCCGTAACTCATGTTCGCACGGGCAAGAAAGTTCGTCTCTCTTCCGCCAGTTCAGTATTCGGACGTGAACGAGAAACTATCGAAGAGGCGTATCCGGGCGATGTGATCGGAATCGTGGGAGGAGATTTCTTCGGAATTGGCGACACGCTTACGGAAAATCCCAAAGTGAACTACGCAGAAATCCCCCGGTTCGCGCCGGAGTGTTTCAGCTATCTTCACAATCCGGTTCCAGCAAACTACAAAAAATTCAGCCGCGGAGTTGAACAACTCATCCAAGAAGGACTTGTTCACCAGTTTACCTTGGCGGGATCTGCTCAGTTGACCTACATTCTTGGAGCAATTGGAACACTTCAGTTTGACATGGTTCAGTATCGCCTTGAATCAGAATACAGTGCGCCTTCGCGTATGGAACCAGCTCCTTGGACAATCGCTCAGTGGATCGTTGGAGGATGGAAAGCGGGAGATCCAATTCATCTTTCGTTGAACAATACGCTTGCTCTCGATCGCGATGATAATCATGTTGTTCTGTTCGCTACCGATTGGCATCAAAAGATGTTCCAAGACAAAAATAAAGATATCGTTTTGTCAGATTGTGCTCCACAGTAAGCACAAAGCGTATTCTGTATCATTGACAAAGGAGATTCCAATTTGGAATCTCCTTTGTTATCAATGAACAGCCCCAACAATAAACAATGGTACGAGCAAAACTCCCACTCAAAAAAGTTGTTTCCGCATGCCCAAATCCCAAATCTCTTAAAAGCTCTGCCAAAAATTATTTTCGCTCGGTTTATCTTTTAACAATAATTTATCCGACCGGAGTAATCGATGAGTATTTACGGCCAGTTTAATGCGAACGACGAGTTCGAAATTTTCAATCCCCGTACACCAGAACCATGGCTTCACTATCTTATTCGCCTTGAACAGCCGGGAACTCAGACCTACTGTGCTGGTGTTTCGTACACCGGTGGTGGTTTCGATGTTCGCGGAACTCACGAGAATACTTTCATCGACACTCAGCTTCACCTCAACGATGCGGATAACAAAGGTCGCTACGTGTATGTCGTTGATGCAAAAACTCGTGACTCTTTTTCAACTACTTGGCAGCCGCTTAAACGCGAAGGTCAGGAGTTCAAAACAACTCTTGGTTTCGGCTATGTAAAATGGGAATCGAAATACAACGGAATCGAATCTGAACAGACGATGTTCGTTCCAAAAGAGTTCGATGGTTGGATTCAGAATATCAAACTGAAAAACACCGGATCAGAAACTCGTGAACTTGAAATCTATCCATTTGTTCCTGTTCACATGGGTGATGCACTCAACCGCCTTCTCGCTGGTGACAACCAGGGTTTCTTCGGTGGAGCGAACTGGGATAAAGATCTCGAAGGTATTGTATTCCGTGCAAACCACGGTACATCTGTAAGTGACAATGTTGATGAGATCAACGGAATGCTCGGAAATGTAGCGTGTTTCGTGTCTACTCTCAACGATGCGAACACTTCATATGACACCAACGAAGAGCGTTTCTTCGGCGACCGTTTCCACAATCTCGAAAACCCGCTTGCTCTCGAAACGGGTAAACTCACCAGCCAGAATCAGGCGTACCTTCGTCGTACTTGTGGTGTTTTCAAAAACACCGTTACTCTTAAAGCTGGTGAAGAAGTTGAATTTGCAGTTGCATTTATCGCTTCTTCGACTAAAGATTACTACCTTTCGAACAAAAAGTTCCTTAAGGAAACAATCGCGGCTGTTAAAGATTCTGCGAAACGTGCGGAAATGCTCAACAGCGTGACTTCATGGTGGACTAACCACATGAATCAGCTCACCGTAACAACTCCAGACGCAAAACTGAACCGTGCATTCAAATGGCTTCAGTATCAGTGTCAGGTTGTATACATCCTTAACCGTATGAAATCTCGTTTCCATACCGGTTACGAATATGGATGGGGATTCCGCGACATTCTTCAGGATGTGAATTTCAACCTTCCGTACTCTGCGGACACGGTAAAAGCAGCACTGAAACACATCTCTACCCAGATGTTCTCAACCGGTATCTGCTACCACAACTTCTTTATCGATCAGCCGGGTAACAAAGGCATCGAAGCGTCTGATGACCCGATCTGGCTTCCAGCGGCGGTTATCAAATACGTTAAAGAGACCGGCGACTTTGATTTCCTCGATGAAGTTACCGCTTACGCAGAAGTTCACGAAAAGACTGCGGATGTTCATGGAACAATCATGGAACACTGTATCAAAGCGATCGATCGCGTGTGGAGTGACCGTTCGGATCGTAACCTTCCGTTCATGAAAGACTGTGACTGGAACGACGACCTCAACGAACTTCGCAAAGCCGGCGAATGGAACCGCGATGTAGAGTCGATCATGGTTGCTCAGCAGCTTTACAAAGCGTTCCTCGACATGATCGAACTGTTTGATGCTTCAGGCAAGAACACCGATCTTATCGAAACCTACTCTGCAAATGCAAAACTGGTTAAAGACGCGATCGAAAAGTATGCAATCGACGACGAAGGCTACTACATTCGTGCTCTTTCACTTACTCCTGAAAAAACTGACCTTGGTACGTCTAAAAACAAAGAAGCAAAAATCTTCCTTGAAACGCAGACTTTCGGTATCAACTGTGATGTTGCTGATGAAGCTCGTGCGAAAATCGTTGCGGCTAAGGTTGAAGAGTATCTCGATTCAGAATTCGGTGCTCAGATCTGTTATCCAGTGTACACAGACCTTGCGGAACGCGAAACGCTTCCTTCAAGAAGCTGGAACATTGAGAAAGAGCCGCCTGCGATGAAAGAAAACGGTTCGATTTTCATGCACCTTAACGGGTGGATGGTTCAGTCCTATGCGAAAATGGGTATGGGAACCAAGGCTGTAGATTTCTACACCAAGTGTCTTCCAGAAAACCTTGCAAGCGATCAGGATCGTTATAAATCAGAACCGTATGTATATCCAGAATACGTTCGTGGTCGCGGTGGTATGGGACACGGTCAGGGTGGTCACACGTGGCTCACCGGTACCGCTCCAACAATGCACCAGTCGCTTGTTGAATGGGTACTTGGACTTCAGCCTGACTACGATGGTCTTATGATTGAACCGGCGATTTCCAAAGATTGGAAAGAGTTCACGGCGAAACGTAACTTCCGTGGTGCAACATACGAAATCACCGTGAAAAACCCGAACGGCGTTGAAAAAGGCGTTAAGTCTATCACTGTTGACGGCGTTGCAATCGAAGGAAACATCCTTCCGGTTCACGGCGACGGTAAGGTTCATGCTGTTGAAGTGATCATGGGATGATTGATTTTGATATTTCGTAGAGACGTTGCATGCAACGTCTCTACAAATTCTGAAGGCGAATCCGAAAGGGTTCGCCTTTATTGTTTCCTTCTGGAGCTTTTTGTTGTATCTTTAGCTCAAACGAAATGAGGTTCAGAATGATCACAGATGTAAAAGAAAAAATTGTAAAAATTGTAGAAAGTCAACCAGATGACAGTTCGTTTGATGAAATTCTTCGTGAACTGGTATTTTCTCAAATGATCGATCGTGGATTAGAAGAGATTCAGGCGGGGGAATTTATTACAGAAGATGAGTTACTCGAAGACGTTGATTCATGGTACAAATAGTTTGGTCACCGGAAGCAAAGCGGTGGCTCACCGATATTGGGGCGTATATCGCAAAGGATAGTCCGACGGCATCACAGAAAGTGGTTCGTGGGATAATCGCTCAAACACAAAACTTGAAGTTGTTCCCTGAAATGGGATATCTCTTTCCACATCTCTCTTCAATCCAGATTCGTGTTATTCACTATGGTCACTACCGAATTGCCTACACCGTTATAGTAGAAAATCGAATCGAAATAATCGCGGTAATGCATCATCGAATGGATATGCAACGCTACTTTTCCATCCATCCACTACTCTGAATGTATGAAATTAGCTCAAACGAAATGAGGTTCAGAATGATTCAGCTTGCACGAGCATCTGCCGAAGAGTGTCGGGAAAAAGCACTTCCGATTCTGGAAAAAGGGTACGCCGATCGTGGATCACTTCGCAGTGAATCAGAAAACAGTTCGCGGGCGGAAATAAAAAGGAGTCGCGATGAACAGTATCGTTCACGACCTCACTTCTGCTCTATCTGAACTTAAAAGCGAATTCCCCACCGATCCCGAAGCATTTCATCTTGGTGTTTCGATTGTTGTCTCTTCCATTTTTACCGCCCATGGTTTTGAAATGATTATTGTTGGCGGTCAAGCAT
>DYSA01000092.1 GCA_020726425.1 Fibrobacter succinogenes
ATAAAGGAGAATTTCGATGCCCGAGATTAGTCGATTTTTAGGGATTTCAATTTATATGTATTTCAACGAGCATAACCCACCGCGTTTCCATGTTGAATACAATGAATTCAAAGCATCTATAGATATTCAGACCTTCGGTGTGCAAGAAGGCAAACTTCCTTCAAAGGTTCTTGGCCTTGTTGTGGAATGGGCAGAAGATCATCAGAGTGAATTAATAAAAAACTGGGAAACACTAAAAGAGACGGGCGAATTCCAGAAAATCCGTCCACTAGTTTAGAGGATTTGTATGCTTTCAGTAATCAATGCCGAGTATGTTTCTGAATATCAAATCAAGTTGCAGTTTAGTGACAATCGATCAGGTATCGCGAATTTAGGAGATTTTATTTTAAACGGGAAACTCAAACCATTTTCTCGATTAAAAGAGCTCCATGAGTTTCGTTCGTTTTCGGTGAAATACACCGTAATTTGGGGAGAAGATCTTGATTTGGCTCCAGAATATTTGTATTTCAAAGCGTTTGAAAATGACCCATCACTTCAAACCACATTTCGTCTTTGGGGATATTTGTAATTTCGCAACGAAAAGGAGACTTGAAAGTTTATGAACAGATTAGTGCTTTTGTTGTTGATTATCACTCACGCTCTGTACTCCGCTGAAATTATCAGCCAGACCAATCCCGAATCCACGGCGGTTCACTCACCTTTCACCGTGGAGCTGAAAGTCAAACTTTCTCCTACGGAAAAACTCATTCCTGCGGACAGTGCCGGTTGGCAAAAAACGTTGTCGATCAACGCGGTGGAACTTAAACCATCCGATTCTTCGGTTTCAGTGATCTACCATCTTTCGGCTTACGCGCCTCCAACCTGCTCGATTCCTTCATTTTCCGTCTACTCGGTTCCTACGGATTCCGGCGGAAAAGCAGACACCCTTAAAACAACACCCTTTGTTATCAAAGTAAACTCCATAATCACCGACACCGGAGCAGTTGCTTCGGCGGAGTTTGGCGATCCCATGGCAGCGGGAAAGTTCCCCGTTAAAAAGGTGATTGGATTTCTGTTTACCGTGCTTCTCGCCGCGCTGATCGTACTGGGAATCGCCGCACTGATTCGCTGGTACATAATGAAACGCAAAGACAAAAACTTTTGGGGACAGGAACTCAATCCACAACTCCCTCCGTACGACGAAGCAATGCTCGCGTTGGTGTCGATTGAACAGAACAAGATGCTCGAAACAGGCCAACTCAAAGAGGTTGTCTTCCTTCTTTCGGTAATTCTAAAGCGATATATTGGACGTCGATACGAATGTGCGGTACAAGAATCAACATCGTCAGAATTCCGCAAATGGATATCCAGTTCATCGTTATCTCGGGAACAGAAAAACCTGGTGGAACGTTTTATTTCCGAAACCGATCCGATGAAATTTGCCAATATTATGCCCGGCCTTTCCGAAGTAGGATCGCTCTTTAACGATGTGAAATCATTTGTAATCGACACAAAACCTGCTGAAATTACCAAGGAGGAGAAATGAGATTTGCTGATCCTCATGCCTTTTGGCTGCTGCTGATTCTCATCCCACTTTTGATTTTCTACATTCTGCGTGAACGCCGTGGATCCGGTGCTGTGCGATTTTCAGACACATCGTCACTAAAAGATCTTCCGGTGCCGCTAACGGTAAAACTTCGCCACCTCATGATCGTCCTTCGGTTTATAGCGATTATCCTTTTAGTTATTGCTCTTGCCCGTCCACAACACGGCACTACATTTGAAGAAGTCACTAGCGAAGGTGTTGATATCATGCTTGTTATGGATGTATCCACATCTATGAAAGCTCTCGATTTTCAACCTAAGAATCGACTTGAAGTAGAAAAGACTCGTCTGAAAGAGTTTGTTTCCGGACGAAGCCAAGATAGAATCGGGCTGGTTCTTTTTGCGGGAAGAGCGTACACAAAATGTCCGCTCACACTCGATTACGATCTACTCAACACGTTTATCAACGGCGTTGATTTTGGTCAGATGAACGAAGAAAATGCTACCGCGATCGGTACGGCAATTGCCACGGGAGCAAATCGGCTGAGGGAATCAAAATCAAAGAGCAAAGTGATGATTCTCGCCACTGACGGATCGAATAACACCGGCGATATTACACCTGAGATCGCCGCAAAAGCTGCCGGAGCGGTGGGTATCAAAATCTACACCATCGGGATCGGTCGCGAAGGTGATGTTCCCTACCCAATGACAATGGTGGATCCTTTTACTGGTCAACAACATACACAGATCCAAAACGTTCCATCAGACATCGACATGAAAACATTGGACAAAATCGCAGCACTCACTGGCGGCGAATCGTTCCGCGCTCAAAACAGCGAAGAACTTAAAAACATCTATGACATTATCGACAAACTTGAAAAGAGCGAAGTAAAAACGAAACAGTATACCCGGTGGCGGGAACTCTTTTTCCCTTGGCTGATCGCCGGATTTATCGTGCTTCTTCTTGAATTTATTCTTCGCCAAACCCGTTTTCGGAGGATTCCATGAAATTTGGTGCACCGCTTTGGTTTTGGGCTTTTCTTGCTCTTCCACTGATCTTTTTTCTCTATGTTCGACTTACGGTTCTTCGCCAGCGAGCACTGAATCGATTCGCCGATGCGAACTTGATGCGTCGGCTTCTTCCCGAAGAATCGTTTTCATTTCGGCCACTGAAGGCTATCCTCTTTATGATCGCCTATGCCTTTCTCGTGGTTTCGCTTGCGCGGCCTCAATTTGGTGTTCAAACAGAACAGATTGAGCGCAAAGGGGTTGACGTAATCGTGGCACTGGACATTTCCAACTCCATGCTCGCCGAAGATGTTCTTCCCAATCGAATTCGCCGAGCGAAATTTGAGATCGAAAACATGATTGATCTTCTTGCAGGCGACCGAATCGGCCTGGTTGTGTTCGCCGGTGAAAGTTTTGTCCAGACTCCCATGACGCTCGACTATGGTGCGGCGAAAATGTTCCTCGATGCGGTGACTACCGACTGGGTGAACACGCAGGGAACAAATCTTGCCGGAGCAATCGATATGGCGAGAAAATCGTTCCCCACAAAAACCGGTGCGGGCAAAGTTCTCATTATCATTTCCGATGGTGAAGAGCAAACGGGTGATGGAAAATCGGCGGCTCAAGCGGCGGTGAAAGAGGGAATCACAATCTACACGATCGGCGTTGGATCGGAAAAAGGCGTACCGATTCCGGTGGCCAAGTCCGAAGACAATGTCAGTTATAAAAAGGATGAAAAAGGGCAGATCGTTATGACAAAACTAAACCCTAAAATCCTCGAAGAGATCGCTCACTTTGGCGGAGGAAGCTACTTCGCCGCCGGCGTTGATCTCAATCTTCCCGAAATTTACAAAGAGATCGCCAAAATGGAAAAGTCGAGTTTTGGCGAAGGAAAACAGATTCAGTACAAAGAACAATATCAGCTATTTCTCTTGATTGCACTGCTGTTGTTCCTCATGGAATTCATTCTTCCCGATTATATTCAAACAAAAAAAGAGTGGAGGGGTCGTTTTGCGTAATTCACTATTACTTCTGTTAGTTTGTATCTCCTTTGCCAGTTCTGCCGATCTTTGGTGGAACACGAAAAAAGGCACGAAACTCTACAAAAAAGGGAAATACGATAAAGCTCAACAACAGTTTGATCTCGCCGCTGCGGCAAATCCAGCTTCAACCGAAGGTCAGTTCAATCGCGCCCTGAACCTCGCTCGTACGGGCAAAATTGGCGAAGCTAAACAGATTCTTGGAACGCTAAAATTTGACAATCCTGCCAAAGCGGCGGAGTTGGCATTTACATCGGCAAAAGTTTCAGAATACGAAGGTGATGCGGCAGTTCAAAAACAGGATATCGGTACAGCAAAGAGAGCGTACACCGAAGCACTTCAACAAAATGTGAATGCTCTTCGCGGAAATCCACTTCACAAGGGAGCTTTGAAAAACGCGGAGATTACCGGTCGTAAACTTGCGCAACTTCCTGATCAAAAAGATGATCAGAACAAGGATAAAAACAAAGACCAAAACAAAGATCAGCAGAATAAAGATCAGAAAAAAGACCAAAATAAGGATGATCAGAAAAAAGACGATCAAGACAATAAGGATGATCAGAAAAAAGACGATCAAGACAAAGATCAAGATAAAAAGGATGATCAGAAAAAAGATAAAGATCAGCCTAAACCAGAACAACCAAAAGAAGATCCTGCTCAAGCAAATGCAGCACAGCTTTTAGATAAATACGGAGATGACGGAAAAGATCTCAACAAGCCACCTGTTGGCAAAGCGAAAAAAGTCAACGGCGGAAAGGACTGGTAAGATGATTCTTAAATTTTTACTTCTTGTGATTCTGCCCGTATCGCTTTTTGCGGGGATTATCGAAAGCTTTGATCTAGAGGTTGAACGCACGTCCATTCCCGAAAATGGCGTTATGATGATGCGCGCGAGTTTAGTCACTTCCGCGTCGGCAAAACCGGAAATCCCCGAAATTCCGGCTTCGAAAATGTACACGATCTTAGAGAAAAGCTCTCAGCAGAGCAGTTCGCAATCCATGACAATCATCAATGGAAAACGATCTGTTACTCAACAAGTGATAACCTACTATTTCTATCGAATTCAATTTCCCAAAGCGGGAAAGGTCTCTATTCCGGCCCTTTCTGTTGAAGTCAATGGCGAAAAAGCTTCGACAAAACCGACAGTAATAACCGTTGGTGGCGAAGCAGCGGCCACTTCGAAAGACGAATCACTCATTGCAATGAGTTTTGTCAGTGGGAAAAAAGCGGTCTATAAAGGGGAACAACTTCCTATGACTCTGCGCTTTTCATGGAAAGCAAATCTTCCGGCGCAACTGACTAACGAAGGTTTCCAGAGCGTTCTCGATGGACTTCTTCCGGCAGTGGAAAAGAAATTTTCTATTACCGTAACTTCGAAAGAAGCACGACAGATTCAGGAAAATGTGAATGGTGTCCTTCACAATATTGTCGAAGTTGACATTTCACTCACCGCTATCGACACGGGAACGGTAAATGTCAAACCTATCCCCTTTAAGTACCAAATGAGAAAACAGGTCGCTCAATACGATGAATTCTTTGGACGTATGATGGGAGGAATGCAAACGGCGGAAGCGTATGGTTCAACGCCACGCCTTCTTCTCACGGTGAAAACCCCACCAAATCCACCGGCAGGCTACACGGGAATCGTGGGTCAAGTGAGTCTTCGCGGATCGGTAAGCGCAACAACCGTAAAAGCTGGTGAAGGTATCACCCTAAAATACGCTCTCACCGGGAGAATGAAAGGTACTGAACTGGGAGATATTGAATTCCCAAAGATCGAAGATTTTGAACAGTTTACCCCAGAAAAAAGAGTGGTTGCGGATTCGACGGATGGACGCATTTCTACCAAAAAAGAGTTCTCTTCAATGATCATTCCTCAGAAAAAAGGAACCTATACGATTCCTGAAATCTCCGTGATCTGGTTTGATCCGAACTCGGGCAAATACAACACGGAAAAAGCGGGCTCATTTACGATCAACGTGCTTAAAGGTGATGGCAAGGTCGTCAGTTCAAAACGGTATCTCACCAAAGAACAGATCGCAACCGTGGGAACAGATATTCGCTATATCAAAACAAAATTGACTAAGGGCGAATCACTGAAACCGTATCGAAATCCATTCTTTATGTTGATGATTCCGCTCCCGTGGATCATTGCCATTCTTATTGTTCTCTACAAACTCTCGGTAAAACTGATGCCGGCGGGCGATGATCGATCAATTCGCAGAGGAGCACTGGGCAAAGCATTCCGCGAACTGGACAAGATCGAGGTGGGCAAGAGCAAAGGATCACCGGCGGGAGTTGTGGAGCAGTATCTTCTCAAAAAATTTGGAATCTCAGCACCTTCGATGCGACGCGATGAATTGAAAGAGTCGCTCACCAAAAAAGGTGCTTCAGAATCGGCCATCGATTCGCTCATAGCCTTTCTCAATACCGTCGAGATGAGCCGCTACAGCGGAACTTCAAGCGGATCGACACTGGCAAAAGAGGCAAAAGAGACACTTCGACTGATTACCCGTGAGGTGGCAAAATGAAAGCAATCCTTATTCTCCTCCTTATAGCGTTCGGTTCGTTTGCGAACCCCGCCGACTCTCTGTTCAGTGCGGCGAACAAGCTCTACGATTCGGCTCAGTATGACTCCGCATCGATTCTCTATAGCGAAGCGATTCGTTCAAATGGAGAGTCGTCGGCAATCTTGTACAATCTGGGCAACTGTGCGTTTCGCCAAGGCCGTTTGGGCGAAGCGATTCTCTACACTGAACGAGCAATTCGGCTCGAGCCAAAAGATACCGATATTCAATCTAACCTGAAATTTCTTCAGACCCAGATTACTGATGAGCTCCCCAAAAAAGAGTCAAACCCCATTGCCGATGGCATCGTGGTTCTTCACAATCTTTTGTCTCTGAAACAGCAACTGACACTGATTTTTCTCCTGTCGATTCTCATTCCCGTTTTCACCAGTTTGATTCTCTTTCGACAGGGAGCTGTTCGAATCTGGTCTATCTATGGAGCCGGTTCGGTGGCGTTGGCGCTGGCGGTTATTGGATCTTCGGCGATAGTTAAGATTCATGGGGTTGAATCGGTTCCTCAAGCGATAATTCTCGATGAAGTGATCGAAGCGAACAGCGAACCATCGGGCTCCGGAGAGCTAATTTTCACGGCTCACGAAGGAACAAAGCTCACCATTCTCTCTTCGCAGGGAATCTGGACAGAAGTGGCACTTCCCAATGGCGTTTCAGGATTTGTGAAAGAGAAGAGTCTTGGGCGAATTTAGGAACATCATGTTAACGAATCAAAGGCACTGAGCGATCGGTGCCTTTTTTCCTGATTTCAATTTTGTGAGGAGATAAAAAAGGGAAGGTACACCTTCCCTTTTTAACACGATTTTCCATGACAATCACTGAAAAACGACTGTTCGATTGTTATATGCCAAAACCCGTCGTTCAACGTGATGCTTGATCGCCCGAGTGAGTACCCGCTTTTCAATATCCTGCCCCGTTTTTACCAGATCTTCCACTGAATAGGTGTGATTCACCCGTTCGATATCCTGTTCAATGATCGGCCCTTCGTCGAGATCTTCCGTTACGTAGTGTCCGGTGGCACCAATAATTTTCACACCGCGAGTATACGCCTGATGGTACGGTTTCGCTCCCGCAAAGGCAGGGAGGAACGAGTGGTGAATATTGATAATTCTGTTTGGAAAAGCTTCGATCATAGATGGGGGAATGATCTGCATATATCGCGCCAGTACGACAAAATCGATCTGGTGTTTTTCAAGGATTTTCATCTGTTCCAACGCCATAGTTTCACGATTTGAAGCATTTACGGGAAGATGAACAAACTCGATACCAAACCGTTCCGCATCCTCGCGCAGAGTTTCGTGATTGGACACAATCACGGGGATATCCACGTTCAGATCACCGGTTCTCCACGATCCAAGAAGATCAAATAAACAGTGGGCATATTTAGAAACGAATATCGCCATGCGCTGTTTCTGAGCAGTGAGATAGAGTTCCCAACTCATTTTATACCGAGTTGCAGCTTCGTGGGTAAAGATCACCCGAAACTCATCATAGGAGATAGAAAAGTTTTCAAGTTCCCATTCCACCCGCATGAAAAACATTTTGTTTTCGTGGTCAACATACTGATCAATAAAGAGAATATTTGCCCCAAGTCGGGAGAGAAGTGCAGTCACAGCGGCGATAATTCCCTCTTTGTCGGGACATGAAATCAGTAGAACTGCGTTGCCTGGTTTGCTCATGGTTCAGCCTTTCATCTCGTTCCCGCAAATCCCGCGGGGAATGCTGTCGTGACATATCACGATTCAATTGGTATTTTGAGCAAATATACATTCTTCCTCTCTCTGTTCATCAAGGGAACAAGGGAACAAGGG
>DYSA01000678.1 GCA_020726425.1 Fibrobacter succinogenes
ACCGATCCGCCCCTGTGCTCCGCATTGGTACTCTGCCTCTTGCAGGATCTCTGCTTGAGGGTCTCCCTTGGCATCGGAACGACAGGTTCCCACGTTCCATACAACAGCCCGGTAATCAGTTCACGCCGCCTTTATGCCGGAGGCCGCTTGCCCGGTAAACAGGTTCCCGGCAAGCTTGGTTCACAGTGGATCACTGAACACTGCTTTTGACCTCGTTAAACTCACTTACGACACCTCGTCGGCGGTTCACTCTCGTTCGTCTCCTGATACCATACCTGACTCCGTCAAGCGGAGCCTTTTAACCAGAACGTTCACTACCAGGACTCTTGACCCAAGCAGCTTCTGGCGGTTTGAGACCGGCTCCTGCAAGCAGATCCCGAGGCCCACGCCTTGGTTTTCGGCGTTTCCTCATCTGTCGTATAGTTCAGTCACTCCCCTTTCCTTCCAGCGGTATGAGAAGTGCCTTTGCGTGGCACACAGCGATTGTTATAAACTATTCCAATTCTGTTCTTTTTGTTCTCTCCGCGAGCCTGGCGAGCAATCTTTCACCTGAATATTCATCTCTCATTCAATTTATCATTCAATGCCTAGATCTTAATACGAATTTTCTCGCGAACTCGGCTAGCGACCTTCGTTCCCGTTTGTTCAACATTCATTCAGTGCTTCAGTCAAGCATTTATCGTGGTACAAACCTCTTCGCGAGCCTCGCGAGCGAGCTTCATTCCGTTTGTTCACTCTCAATCAGTGCTTCATGCAAAGCATTTATTGTGGTACAAACCTCTTCGCGAGCATCGCGAGTTATCTTCATTACTGTTTGTTCAACTTTCTTTCAGTGCTTCATGCAAAGCATATATCGTGGTACAAGTCTCTTTGCGAGTCTGGCGAGCGATCTTCATTTTTGTTTAACTATTCTTATAACCAATAAAGGTGTATTTGTTTCATCGCATTACAGGCCCTTCGCGAGCTTTGCGAGCGATCTTATTTTTTGGCCGTAAGGTCTTTATAACATATGCTTAAGCGGTAGCGCGTACATTGGCGCGGTTTGTGCGTCCAGGCGAGCGGAGCGAGCAGCACAAACCGTGACAATAGCGCTATCCGCTTGAAGCAATTGTTACAAACTTAATCTTTATTCTTCTATCCATTCAAATACTACTTGCTATGCTCAGTTTCTTCAAATGCTTTTTATTTTTTTTCTTATTTCTTATATAGCGTCATTTAAATATCTACTGGTTAACCCAATTTGCGAGCACCGCGAGCGACACTTTTAGTAAACAAAGGCAATTCTCTTTCGCGAGCACCGCGAGCGATCCTTTTGGTAAACAAAGGCAATTCTCTTTCGCGAGCACCGCGAGCGAT
>DYSA01000679.1 GCA_020726425.1 Fibrobacter succinogenes
TTCGGATTGCCTTCCCACTATTTAAGGCTTGGGCGGCTCCGGCTTCTTTCAACCGAACGGATTTCCTGCTTTGCAGGGCAAACTTAAAAAGAGACAACTGTGGTGTTGTCTCTACAAAATATTCTACCGAAACAACAAAAACGTTTTGAGTAGCAATAAAGGATGTTTCGAAAACACCTTTTTGAACACACGCCAGTAACTCAGCTTCGAAGGATCTTCGCCGGAAAGTGCTTCGGCCACATCATTGTAAAACTCTTGGCGGCGATGAATCAGGGCCATCTTAAGCGCATAGGATCGCGCCTGATTTTTCCCGCAGGAACGGTTCCACACTTTCTGATATCCTTTGAGTTTTGAGTAGTTCGGAACTTTTCCAACGGCGAAGGCATTGACAATCGCGTCTCCCGCAGCTTGTCCAGCAAAAAGAGCGTACGCTATCCCTCCGCCGTTGAGCGCATTCACTTGACCCGCCGCATCGCCTACAAGCATAACACCCTCTTTGACAAGAGGATTAGTCCAGTGAGCTACCGGAACTCCGCCGACATGTATATCAGTCACTTCGCCTTCAGGCATATTCTCTTTAATCCACTTGTTGAGCAACCGTTTCGCCATTCCCGGTTTTGATCGCGAGCCAAGAACACCCAGCCCCACATTCGCAAATCCATCACCTCGTGGGAACACCCAGAGATATCCACCGGGAGCGATATCATCTCCGGTGTAAAATTCAATTGTAGTTCCGCTGATTTTCGGATCACGAACTTTCGCAAACGCACAGGATTCGATATCTTGAGGCGCAAATCCAAACTTCCATCCACAGAACTGCTTGATCCGTGATTCTACGCCATCGGCAGCCACGAGAACCGGCGATTCGAACACCCGATCGCCTGCGTGACACCGATAGATCCGGTTGTTCTGTTCACCAAGAATCTCTACCCGATCAACATAGGTTTCAGTGAACAGTTTCGCACCTTTTGCCACGGCCTCTTCCGCAAGTTCTCTATCCATGATCGTGCGATCCACGCAATAACTTTCCCCCACGTTTTTCACATCCACACGGGTTCCGTTCGGAGAGATAAAAGTTACCGTATCGACCTGCGCAAGAATCCAGTGCTTCTTAATTCCGATCGAAGCAGCCATTCCTTTGAACCCAACACCTTCACCACACCGAACCGGTGTTCCGACAACGGGCTTGCGTTCCAATACAGCCACATTTAAACCACCATCGCCACACTTCTGGGCAGTGAGCGATCCCGCAGGACCAGCGCCAACAATTACTACATCATATTTTTCAATCATCGCATTTCCTTTTGATTTGTGTGAATTGATAAAATACACCACGACGGGGTATTTTTCAA
>DYSA01000680.1 GCA_020726425.1 Fibrobacter succinogenes
TGCCAGGGGAAAAAGCATTAAAAATCTGCTAAATCTGCGCCATCTGCGGATAAGTACATCGTAAAGTAAGTCTTTGACAAGATCGTGCATCTGGTAGAAAATAGCCAGATGAACAAACAACACATACAACTCAGTCCAATAGATCGAGAGTATCTCGAAGCCCTGATCAGCAAGGGCGAACTCAAGGCAAAAACCTATCGTCGTGCACTTTCACTGCTTGAACTGGATCGCGGTCAAACATATACCACTGTGTCCAAAACGGTCAAGATGACCATTGGGACGTTGTCCACATTGGCCGATCAATATCGAGAAAATGGATTACAAGCATTGTATGATCATCCACGCTCCGGCAGACCCGTCAAGATTGATGGGGAACAACGTGCAAAAATCACAGCACTGGCCTGTAGTACGCCACCAGAAGGACACGCCGAATGGAGTTTGCGTCTGTTGGCAGATAAAGCGGTCGAACTTGATTTTTGCGAGCAAATCTCGCATACGCATGTGCGCACGATTCTAAAAAAAACGTTCTCAAACCGCACCTGAAGCAAACCTGGTGCATTGGCACATTGGATAGTCGCTTTCTGGCAAGGATGGAAGTACTATTAGCGCTCTACAAGCTGCCTTACGATCCGAATTATCCTGTGATTTGTTACGACGAGCGACCCTGCTTCCTGATTGGTGAGACCGTTGCGCCATTGGTGATGCAAAGTGGCCGGGTCCGCAGAGAACATTATGCGTATGAGAAGCTGGGCTCCTGCTCTTTGCTGGCGATGATTGAGCCGTTGACCGGACAACGGTTAGCACAAGTTCATCCACAGCGTACCAAAAGAGAATACACTCTTTTTTGTCAGGCAGTGGCAGCGCAGTATCCGAATGCCATCAAAATCAGGATGGTTCAGGATAATTTGAACACGCATGATGCCAGCGCTTTCTACGAAAACCTACCGGCAGATGAAGCCCTGGCTCTGGCAGAACGATTTGAGTTTTACTACACACCTAAATCAGCCAGCTGGCTCAATATGATTGAGATTGAGTTCTCAGCAATTTCCAGACAGTGTCTCAATCGGAGAATACCAACCATCGAAAAACTGGAACATGAAATCCTGACTTTGGTAGCGGAACGTACCGAACAAAAAATTAAGATCGATTGGCAATTCTCCATCCAGATTGCTCGCTCCAAACTCAATTCTCATTACGTTGCAGTCCAATCTGCTAATGAAAAATTCAAAGAAACTTAGTTTACGATGTACTAACCGCAAAGCACGCGAAGAGCGCGAAGAATTCCTTCGGTTTTTCTTTGCGAACTTAGCGGTTCAAATCGCGTTTGATATTCACAATCTGGTCACG
>DYSA01000093.1 GCA_020726425.1 Fibrobacter succinogenes
ATTCGCAGGTGGTTGTGGTGCCGTTGTAGGGGAACGTGTCAAGATCGATGTCGACGTCATTGTAAAAGGAGAGGTGATCGCGATTTGAAGACCGATGACCTTCGAGAGTAATTCGGTCGCGATTGATTCCGGCGGATTCAAATCGTTGGAGAACTTCTTCGGCGGTGGCGGTATCTTTGAGCGGTTTGCTTTTCATTTTTAGTTTTGCATCGGGAAGCGCCGTGAGTAGCTGTGACCAAATTTGTATCGTTTCATCGGAGAGTTTTGCAAGATTATTGCAGGAACCAAAGGTGAAAAAGCCATTTGTTTTTGCTGGAAGTTCTGTAATTTCAGGAATATCATTCGAAGGCATATAGCAGAGAAACGGGCCGTTGAGTCGAATCAGTTCTTCCGTGTAAAAGCGATCAGAATCTCCCACGGGATCGGTGATAGTATCTACAATTCGATACTGCATTTCTGGAATTCCCATAGTGTTGGGATAGCCGATCCACGTCACCTGAATCGGCGCCGGTTTGGCTCGATAGAGAGACAAACGCTTACTTCCGCAGTGACCCGCCAGATCAACCAAAATATCAATGCCATCTTCTCGAATCATCGCCGCCACATCTTCATCGGGCATGCGCGCGATGTCGCGCCACTTATCCGCTTGCGATTGAAAGCGGAGAGTCACCGGATCTGGTGCATACACATCAGAATAGCAATAGATTTCAAACTCGTCACGAGTATGAAACTGAAGAACTGGCGCAAAGAAATAGGAGACCGAGTGGGTTTTGAAATCACCGGAAAGATAGGCAACGCGAATTTTCATTCCCGGTTTTCGTGCAACAAATGGTCGCAATGCAATCGGTTGAATTGATGAACCGTAAAATGTATGAGCTTCAAAGGTCTCTTCACGGGTAAGTTTTGTGTAGTTACTGGTCAGCAATAGATTTGAAATCGCTCCATCATAGTGAGGTTCGTATTTCAGAGCTTCTTTATAGCTTTCCACTGCATCGCGATAGTGACCTTTGATCTGGTGAAGATTTCCCAGATTTGTCCATCCCATATAATCTCTACTGTTGTTTGAAAGTGCTTCCTTGAGAAGATCTTCCGCGTGTGAAGCATTTCCTCGGATCAATTCGATAGTAGCCCAATGAGAGAGCAGCGTAGGCACGCGCCCACAAATTTCAATTCCGGTCATATAGATTTTTTCCGCATCATCATAGCGGGAATTGAGTTGCAGTGAAGCGCCGTATCCTTCGTAGAGCGCCGGATCGGTGTGGCGAAGATCAACCCCTTTTTGGAATATTTCAAAAGCATGAGCAGTTTTTTTCTGAGCGGTGTATGCCAATCCGCTTATATAACAGGCTGTTCCGGCAACTTCGCGCTTGGAGTTAGAAGTCATAGGAACCAGTAATGCAACCACGCGATCAAAATCCGCGGCGATGAATGCTTCTTTGGCGGCACTTAATATTTCAACGATTGTGTTCACAATAATCCTTCCATAAAGTTGTCATGGCTTGTTCAAATGAGCGACTGAATCCTTTTGCATCGGCCAGAGGTGATTGGTAAAATCGAGCGCGAAGTCCCTTTTTTGTTGCGAGAAGTGCACTCTTGTCTCGGGTAAGTTGATACGCCGATTCGGCAAACTCTTCCGGCGTTTTAGTGACGTACTCTGAAAGCCCCACGGCACTCATGATCGAACTTCCAACTCGCGAAGCATGAACCGGTCCAGTCATGGTGAGCGTGGGAACACCCATTACCATTGCTTCGAACGTGGTGGTTGTTCCGTTGTACGGCCATGAATCGAGGGCAATATCAATCTGATGATACTCTTCGAGATGGCCGTGGTCAGTGAAATTAAACGCTTTAAATATCAATCGATCCTGAAAAATCCCCGCTTCGGCGAATCGTTTGAGGAACAGTTCTAGAATCGCCGGATCATTGAAATATTTATGCTTTATCAGCAGTTTTGAATGGGGAACAGCGGTGAGAACCTTTCCCCAGAGAATAATGGTTTCAGGGCTGAGTTTGGCAATATTATTGAACGATCCAAAGAGTATGTAATCCCTTTTTTCCGAAGCGGTAAAGTCACAATCGGGAATATCTGATCGATGGGAGTAGTTTAGGAAATGAGGAAGTCGAATAAGCTGTTCTGTGTAGTGGGATTCTACTCCGATCGGATCGGCCAACTCATCGGTGATCCGGTAGTGGATTGATTTCATTCCCGTTGTGCAAGGATACCCAAGCCATGTTACCTGAATTGGTGCAGGGTTCATACCAAATGCAATGAGGTTTGATCCGCCTGTGTGGCCAGCCAAATCAATGAGAATATCAATCTTATCTTCAAAAATTTGGTTCGCCAGTTCTTCTTTTGAAATGAAATTCACATCGCGCCACAGATCACTTTTCTCAGTGAACCATTTAGTTAGTTTTTCCGGAAACTCCACATTCGCGTATGAAACGAGAAAAAACTTTTCACGATCGAGGCAGCTATACAATCCGGTGAGAAAATACGCCACAGAATGCGAGCAGAAATCCGGTGAAACAAAACCAATTCTGATTTTCCGCGATTCATTTTTATCTGGAGAATGGACAAAAGAGGGCTTGTCCCATATCGAAGCGATCTCTTCGTGTTCACGGCGAAGTTCAATCGGATCGGTTGTTGCATAATTCAGCGAGAAAAGCATATTCGAACGAATAGATTCAATTGTCGGGTTGAGTTTTAGTGCCATGCGATATGCTTCTGCCGCTTCTGCGGGCATTCCACTGTTTTTACATGAGTTACCAAGATTGTTAAAGGCGCTGACATTTTGAGGATCAAGATTGAGAATAATCCGGCACGTTTTCGCGCAGGCCGCAGGATTTCCTGTGACATCAAAAATCGCACTGATCATTAAAAGCGTGGGGATGTGTTCTGGAAGGACAGCCAAAACTTGCTTAAACCATTTCATAGAATCTGAATAGAGTTCAAGGCGAGAACAACTAACACCCAGGTTGAAATGAACTCTGCTATCATCGGATTTGAGTTTGTTTGCTTCTGTAAGTGCATTAATCGCATCGTGGTATCTTTTTTCATTGAAAGCTGTTACGCCTGTAAAGAACCAGTAGTCGTGTGTTTTCCCAAAGCGTTCAAGGCCAAGGGCAAGTTGATTTTGCAGTTCATTAATTTTATTCGCATTGAAAAGTTCAGATATCTCTCGGTAGAATTCTGCTTCGTTCATTGGAACTCCTATGGCCACTTTTCGCGAAGTATACCATTCTTTTATCTAAAAAACAGTGATTTATGAAAAAAGGTCCCACCCAAAGAGCAGAACCTTTCCAAAAAAAGAGGAGAATTATAAAGCTCAGAGTAAGCTGAGAACCGATTGAGATTTCGTATTTGCCTGAGCCAACATAGAAGTTGCTGATTGGCTAAGAATTTGGTTTTTCGTATAGTTCGAACTTTCATTCGCAAAATCAACATCGCGAATCTGAGATTCTGCTGCCTGTTGGTTCGTTTCACTTACCAGAAGATTATTGACACTGTGTTCCAGGCGATTCACGTAAGATCCAATATTTGCTCGCATGCTGTTCACCGATCCTATTGCTGCATCGATCGAAGCAATCGCTTGCTGAGCACCAGTCGCAGAGCTTATCGCAAGGGTTCCAACACTTAAGCCTGTAGAATCGGTAGAAAGGGTGTCGATAGTCACGGTAACACTATCAGTTCCGACTGTCTCATTTGCGTCAATCCACAATGCTGAACCGGTTGTTCCGCCACCAAAACGCCCCTGAGTTCCTGTACTATTTGCCACCAGTTTAAGACCATTGTAATTGGTCACATCTGCAATACGGTCTATTTCAGAACTAAGTTGTTTGAACTCTTGGTTGGTATATTTTCGTTCGTTGTCAGTTAGTGTATTCGTTGATGATTGTATGGATAGTTCACGCATACGCTGGAGAATTGACGAAACTTCATTCGCTGCACCTTCCGCAATATTCAATGCGGAAATTCCATCTTCAGCATTTCGGCGAGCTTGGTTTGCTCCCTTAATCTGAGAACGGAGATTTTCAGAGATCGCCAATCCCGCAGCATCATCACTGGCGCGGTTAATGCGAAGACCGGTGGACAATTTTTCGATGTTGTTGTTCAATGAACGGTTAGCTTGATAAAGCGAACCTTGTGTTGTCATTGAAGAAATATTGTGATTGATACGCATGGTAACCTCCCTGTAGGTTGTTTACAATCGCCGCAATCCGTTGCGGTGGTCTTTTGTTTCGAAGAAAATCCCCTGTAAAGGAGTGCCGTTTTTCAGACGATACATTTAGACCTGTTTATTGTATCGGAATGTAGAAACTGTACTTTAATTTTTTCTTTTATCTGTGGAAAAATCTTTTGGCCGTGCCGCTCATTTCTAAAACTATCTTTCTTTATTAGATCAATAATTATTAAGGAGATCACATGAGATCACTGACTCTTTCCATGATTGTAAAAAACGAAGAGAAAAATCTTCCCCGTGTCCTTTCGACGATCACCAAGATCTGTACAGAAGTAATAATTGTTGATACGGGTTCCAGCGATCGAACAATTGAAATTGCCAAATCTTTCGGAGCAACGGTTTTGGAAATGGAGTGGGATAGTGATTTTGCGAAAGCGAGAAATCTCTCGATTCGCGACGCTCAATCAGATTGGATTCTCTGGCTCGATGGCGATGATTTTGTTCCTGAAGAGTCGATTCCGCACATTGAAGAGTTAATTCAACGAGAACCGAACTGCGTCTATGCATTTACTGTGAAAAATGAACGACCAAATGGAACTGGTACGGAGTTTCTTCAGGCTCGTATGTTCCCTAATCACAAAGGTCTTTTCTTCGAACGTCCTGTTCATGAACAAATTATGCTTTCCGCTCTTCGGAATGGTTTTGTGATGGTTCCGTCATCTGCATGGGTAGAACATCACGGATATGCAGATCCAGAAGAGATGAAAGGCAAAGCGATGCGCAATGTCACGATTCTTGAAGCTAATCTTGAAATCTATGGAGATGATCCCGTAACATTTGTTGAAATCGGTGATTCGTACTCGATTATTGGAGACCAGGACCTCGCTGATTCGTGGTATAGAAAAACGATCGCTCTTCCGAATGCTGCTCGCCAGTTTCCTGATATTGTGAGTCAGGCGTGGATGGGATTGGGTAACTCTGCCAACACTGCTGGTAAGTATGAAGAGGCGGAAGCAAGCTTTATGAAAGTGATAGAACTCTGCCCGGGGAGAATTGATCTTTTTTATAATCTTGCTGTTACTTACGAAAAACAGGAAAAATATGCCAAAGCTGTTGAGATTCTCGAGCGTATTTTCACAACGCCAGTTCAGCAAGTAAAAGTAGGAGTTGATGTTCGTCAAACAAAAATTCGTGGTGCCATGAAAATGATTCGTCTTTTGTTGCGGTGGAAAAATGAACCAGTTCTTCGCGATAAAGTAAAATTCCTTCTTGCTGTCTATCCTGACCGCCTTGAAGTGGTGAATGTCTGTGCCGCAGCTCTTTACTCCCTTGGGGATTTTTCTGAAGCGATTCAATTGTTTACTCGTTCTCTTAACGAACGACCTGAAGGGAATATTGATGCTTTGATTGGTTCGACGATGATTTTTTTAACTGCAGGAAAAGAAGATCACGCAATAAAGCAGGTTGAATTGGCTTGTGAATCCTTCGAAGGAAACTGTCGATTTAACGTTTTCTTGACCTTGTTTACCTCCTCTGCGGAAAATTTAAACGCATTTACTCGAAAGCAGGTCGATTCAGAAATATCCTATTTAGGTGATCTGTTCCATCTTGAATTTGATCGCGAAGATCTGCTTAGTTTTGCGAAGCCGGACGAAGAGTAATTGGGTATACAACGTAAGTCGTATCATTGATAATGGGATAGCGAGCAAATCGCCACTGAGCTATGTCATCAATAATTTTTTTGACAAAAAGTGAATCAGGAAGAGTTGAACTCACTACTCTTCCTTCGTGCGGAACGCCAAGGCCGTCAATCCAGAACGCTACTGTCACACGTTTTTCAGCCTTCGCTTTCGGAAATTGGCGATGATACCAAAAATTCACCGAGATGAGGTGTTGGCGAACCTCGTTATCAATTGAGCTTAGTTCTCTTTTTCCCGTAACTATTAGCAGTGTGTCGCCAACGCCGGAAGTGTCTTTTGGGAGATCAATTGCAGGTGTAGCAGCTACGGATGAATCAATTTTGAAATGCGTTGGTTCTATTGAAATTGGCGTTCTTTCATTCTTTTGATTTTTACATGCACCTAAAAAGAGTGCAACCGCAGAGAAAAGTATAATTGTTCTCATGGAATTTCCTTGCTGAAAGTATTAGTATACAATATCTTACCAATAAAAATGAGCAAAAGCTGAAAAAATATTCATGTTGTAGAGGAAACTGTCGATAAGTTATATACGGGAGTTAACATTTATTGGGAGGAGGCGGTTATGGCACTAACCGCAGTAACCGGCATTAATTCACGGAGAATACAAAGTGAATATCCGGCAAAGAAAACAGACAACGGAGATAAAAAACCAGCACCCTCAGAAGGTGTTACACGAAAACGTGAAGATGTTGTGGACTTGCGCGAAGAAGCAACTCGTGCAAACCTTCGTGAAGAAGTAACTAAAGCGAACCGTTCCGCTCAGAGGAGTGCTCGCGAAGGCGCCGAAGTTCTACTCGGACAAATTGACCTTTCTGCCTAGCGAAAGTGTATTCAAATAAACTGCGAAGGAAGTAACTCGAAAGTTCCTTCCTTTTTTCATCTCCTAGAATCCAAACGAGCACGTCGGTAAACTATCTTTACGCTCTTTAGAAAAGGAAATATTTGTGTTTACTCCCGATGAAATAATTTTTGTTCCAGAAGCAAAATGTAATCTACACTGTTCACACTGCTATGTAGATCATAATGGAAAGCTTGCTTCGATAGAATCAGCACTCAAAATCCTCCGCGATTGTGCTGAAAATGGTGTTAGCCGAGTAGGTTTTTCTGGAGGTGAGCCATTCATACGCCCTGATTTTCTCTACGCTGTCACCGAAGTTGCAGTTGAATGTGATCTCATGTTTGATCGAGTCATGACAAACGGGGTATGGTACAAGAGCCAAGAACACTTGGAAGAGGTTCTTAATGGATTGTATGAAGCGGGATTTGATGGAAAAATCGGATTGAGTTACGATGCTTACCATGGACAAAGTCCCAAAAAAGTCGCTCGGTTTATTGAAACAGTAGCAGCTATTTGGGGCGAACGATCTGTTGTTGAGTTAGTTGCTGTTCGAGGAACCGATGAAGAAAAAACAACGGAAATGTATGTCCAGATTGCCCTAGAACTCGGTGCTGAGTTGCAACGAAAATCCGATGGATTTCCGTCTGGCATTTTCTTTGAAAATGCACTGGAAAGCTCCTCACAATTTGAAACCGGTGAAGGTGAAACCATTGTTATCGGAACAATCGATCTTGCTCCCGAAAAATTTGACGATCCTAAATTCTGGCAGGATTCAGAGTGGTTCACCGAGGATTATTGTCAAGGCCCAGGAAATGTGTTCTACATCCATGCCGATGGATCAGTGGGAGGGTGTTGTGGGTATTCGAATGAGTTGGAAGAATTGATTATTGGTAATATTGAAACCGATGATTACGCAAAACTCATGGAAAACGCTTCGCGAAAGGAGATGATGAATCTTGCCTATTGTGAAGGACTTTCAGTAGAACTCAAACGGCTTCAAGATTCCGGTCACCAGTTTCCAGGAATTACGGGAAGCAATTGTCAATTTTGCAGATATGTGATTGACCTAAAACGGAAATGATTCTATAATCTCCTTTTATGAAATGTTTATATGTATCCGTCCGCTCACCCCATCTCAGACTTACATCGAAACGTTCAGAGTTCTC
>DYSA01000094.1 GCA_020726425.1 Fibrobacter succinogenes
CTTTTTCCCTTTTTCCCTTTTTCCCTTTTTCCCTTTTTCCCTTTTTCCCTTTTTCACTTTTTCACTTTTTCACTTTTTCACTTTTTCCCTTTTTCACTTTTTCACTTTTTCACTTTTTCCCTTTTTCCGTGTGTTCTGTGTATTCTGTGGTAGATAAATTTGGTTCGAATCTGCCTTGAAATCATGACCTGCCTTAACTGGGAAATCGGGTAAATCTTTACGCCTGAATTTCATAACCATCTGATTTTGTACCACGACGCGACAAAATATCAACAAAGAAACAGTATAATGTTAGGTGTAATCGAGCGCACTTTTCGTTGTTAAAAAATAGAATTTTCTTCGTTTTTTTGTTCACCAAGGTTTTTTCAATGTATCGAATGTCCACGAAATGTCCACGAAACAGCTCAATTCAGAATCCATTTCACAGCAACAAGTGTAATAGCAATGAACTTTATTTGAAAATAATGAACAAATAATGGCAATTTGGTGTTTTGCTCCCTAATTTATGGGTATCGAATTTTATTTGTTCTTCACTGGAGGATATATGATGAACAGCAGACAGATTGCAATCGCGACCATGACTATGGCGTTTGCAGCTTCTATGGCAAGTGCTCACCTTCCGAGCGCTGACCAAGCAATGAGACAGATGGGACGACCATTTACAGGTGACATTACACCGAATAATAGTCGCGCCCTCTCCTTCACATTTAGCAAAATCCCAGAGTGGGATGAGAAGACTGAAGGGTACATCATCAAGACAGCTCTTGGTGTATCCGAAGATATCTTTTTTGTAAAACACGGGAAATTTAAAGAAACCACACAATATTGGCGTGGTAACTGGTATCCAGACGCTGGCGATGAGCCGGGTGAATTCGCCGATTCCGGTGGTACATCGGCGTATGGCCTTGTAAACTCTCTCGCATTCAGCAAAGATGGATCTGACTACAAATGGGTAGGTTGGAACTCTGGTGCGGGCAAATACACTACAGAAAGTGACGGTACCGACTACGGTCTTGTAGACAAACAGAATGGTGACTGGGGAGACCAGATCGATAAAAAAGGTGCTGGTGCATATATTCCAACATGGCGTGATGGTGCTGAAGGTGCCTACACAATGATCCACGATGATATCGGTGCAATGAATTTCCAAAAATCAGTTCAGCCTGCAAACGAAGTAGGATATAATCACCCTAGAATTCGCGTGGGTTGGGGTGTATTCGTTCGCGACATGGACTCTAAAGATGGAAATCCTGCGGATGAAGGTGAATGGGAAGGTGCTCGTAAAATGGTTATGGATGGGCATGAAATGCTCAACCATTCATGGGACCACACTTCTGCGGCCGATCAGTGGCAGTGGGCGAATGGTCCAAAACCATCTGACCTTAAAGGCGAATGGAAAAATGACACTCTTTCAATAGATGACCCCGCACTTCCAGCACCGCTCCGTGGTCTTATCGTTGGAGCACCAACTGATACTTACGGGAAAAAGATTACTTTTAAGGTTAAGTATACTCGTTACGAAGGTGATGATGTAACTAAGCCAATTACACTTGAGACAGCTGATCAGTCGTATGAAGTATCATCCGACTATGCAACGCATACGCGGTATCGCGTAAATACACCTGATACAACGTATGATACAGAAGATGAAGTTGATGAAGCGGCAATTAACAGTGCTGATGGCTGGGTAGATACAATTCCGTATGCAACAGGAAAAATCAAACCAAATTCTACCACTTGGTATGAAAATGGTACACCTAATGGTGGTAAGGGACCAATTGTTAAGATTTTCTGTGTTCCAGGCTGGAAAGACGACAAGTACGACATGTACAAAGCTAACATTGCTCTTGCCAAAACGAAAATGGATGAAGAAGTTTACGGTAAAGTAAAATCTCCTCGCCATCCTGATGGAAAAATGACTGAGTACTATGTATATCCGTACGATGCATACTCGAAATTGACCCACGACAAACTTAAAGAAGCGGGTATTATCGCTGCTCGTGGTGGTGCAAAATCAGGTTTTGCTCTTCCAGGTGACTTCTATCAGCCGTTCCGCATCGACTTTGATGCGTTCTTTATGATGGATGAGAAAGCATCATTGACCCTTTCTGCAGGCGGAAACCCACACCAACGTTTGGGTCTTCAGGAACTTGTTGAACGTGTGATCAAAACAAAAGGGTATATGATTCGTGAATTCCATGCATGTGCAGATGTATCATACTGGGATGACGCGAACCTTCAGTCTAAAGGTGGTTGGTGGGGTGGTATCCCTAAATCACTCTATGAGACTCACTTCTCATGGCTTGACCAGCAGATTGATGCTCATAAAGTTGTAGTATTTACTCCTACAGAAGCTGTTAAATATCGTCTTACTGCGAACTCTGCAACTAAGGCTACTATTAGCGGCAAAGAAGTTACTGTAACTGCAACTGGCTGTCCTAAAGAGTATCAGGATGAAATTTCTGTAATCGTGAAATTTGCATCTAAGACAGAAGTTAATTCTTGTGCTTACTCAGATGGATCTGAACCTCGTTACAAACCTGTAGCGATGAACAGTGAAAAAACAGCGTACTCAATTTCTGTAAACCCGTACAAACTTGGCGGTAAAGTAACATTGAGCGAAGTCGTAAGTATTCCGACTGCAGCAACTAAAGCCAATGCAATTGCGTTCAAAGGTTTCAATCCTAATGGACAAATTGCTCTGAGCCTTCCTGCGGGAACTTATACTGCTGAACTTTACAATGTAAGTGGTCGTCAGATTGCTTCTACTTCAGTAGTAGGAACAAACGGTATTGTTACAACTGGTCTTAACACCAGCAATATCGGTTCTGGAGTGTTCTTCCTTAATGTGAAATCAAATGGTGCTTCAGTAATGCAGCAGAAATTGATGATCAAATAAGGTTACTCTTTCGATCTCGAAAACTGAGGGAGTTCCATTCGTGGAACTCCCTTTTTGTATCTACACGAATCCTGCAAAACTCGTTCAGTAAACCGAATAGTGCAAAGAGTATTTTTACATTGCGTTTCAATGATTGACGGATATAATTTAATACTGTACTAACTACTGTACAGACTGAGAGAAATAATGCGTGATATAAAAAAAATCGTACTCTATAGTGTTGGACTTCTTGGAGGATCTTTTGGTGCTGCGGTTAAACAGGCCGGATTTAAAGGTTCTGTCATTGGCATCTCTTCAGAAAAGGGAATCAGCGGAGCAGTCGCTGTTGGTGCTATAGATAGTGGAGTCGGTTATGATGAAGCGCAATCTGTTCTTCACGATGCGGATCTATTAATTATCTGCTCTCCTATTCAAGGAATAATCTCAGCTCTCAAAAGAATTTCGGGTTTTGATCTTCCTGAAGGACTGCTCATTTCCGATGTTGGATCAACCATGGCGGAAATAAATGCTGTTGCAGAGGAAGTTCTTCCTTCGCATGTATCTTTTATTGGTGGACATCCCATGGCTGGATCAGAAAAATCTGGGCCTGAAGCATCAGATCCATTCCTTTTCCAAAATGCAGTCTACGTTCTTTCAGAATCAAAACACACTCACCGTGGCGATTCCGAATCATTTGGACATTTTTTAACAACAATGCTTCACTGCCGTGTTATCAATCTTGATCCCATCACTCACGATATGACCGTAGCCGCGATCAGCCATGTTCCGCACATTGTCGCTGTAGCAATGGTAAATACAGCAGCTCAGGTAGAACAGGAAGTTCCGGGAACACTTAAATTAGCTGCGGGTGGGTTTAAATCAGTTACTCGAATCGCCAGTTCACCCTACGGTATGTGGCATGACATTTTCCTCACAAATAAAAAAGCGACTACCGAAGTATTGCAAAAATTTATCGATGAACTTCTGTTAATGAAAGAACGACTTCAATGCGATGGGCTTCAAAGTGCCTTTGATTCCGCAGCTACAACACGTCGTGAACTTCCAGCTAACTCCAAAGGATTTATGGGGGCGCTTCACGAAATAGTTGTGACTGCAGAAGATCGACCAGGATTCCTCGCAAAAATTACCCTGTTACTCTCGGAAGCTTCTATTAATATTCGCGATATCGAACTTCTCAAGGTTCGTGAAGGTGAAGCGGGAACATTTATGCTTGCTTTTTCTTCTCAAGATGAAGCTAAACAGGCTATAGATCTGCTCAACACCAATGATTTTTCAGCGCGGAGCCGATAAAATGATCCCTGTACAAAAATTCGGAATTGTGCTTTTCAAACGCGATGAGCGAGTCTCTTCAGTGCTAACCAGACTTCTCACTTGGGCGAATGAAACAGGAACGTCAATTCTCCTTCACCCGGGAGTGCCTCGCGAATATGTCCCTGCAGGATTAACCATTTGCAAAACTGAAGAAGAGTTACTTGCCCACTCCGAAGTGATCATTTCAATTGGTGGCGATGGCACTTTTCTCACCGCCGCACACATTGTAAAGTTTACTGAAACTCCCGTTATCGGTATAAATCTCGGCCAAGTTGGGTTTTTAGCTGATATCGAAAGCGAAACTTTTGAAAAATGTTTGAATCGTGTTATTTCTGGTGAGTACACGACTATCAGTCGCATGGTTCTTGAAGTAACCGTCAATCGCGGCGGTGAGATCATTGGATCGATGAATGCCTTAAATGACGTCTATATAAACCGAAGTTCAGTTCCCCGTTTGGTTTCGGTAAAACTATGGTATGGAGAAGATTACATCACCGACTACATCGCCGACGGTGTCATAGTTGCGACTCCCAGCGGATCAACGGCATACTCACTTGCGGCAGGTGGGCCGATCATCGCTCCCGGACTCGCGGCTGTCGTTATTACGCCAATCTGTCCGCATTCAATTGGTGAACGGCCGATTGTGCTCGATGCTTCGCGTCCTATTCGACTGAAAATTAATGCAAAAAATCCATCTCCCCTGCTTTCAGCCGATGGACTAAATTCCATTCTTCTTAAACCAGATGATGAAATTACTATTTCATTTACCGGGAAAAACGCACAGCTGATTCAATTCTCTCGATTCTCCTATTTCGATACACTTCGTCAGAAATTAAACTGGGGAATTCGCAATGACGAGGAGTAATGCACAATCCTATTTCGCGGGCAGAACAGTTCTGTCTCTACAATAACAACTACTTAAACATTGTAGGTATCTCATGCTTGTAAATCTGAAAATTACGAATCTCGCGTTAATACAAAATTGTGAAATTGACCTTCGCGATGGATTTTCTGTGTTCACTGGAGAAACAGGAGCAGGTAAATCAGTCCTTATGAGTTCCATTGGTTTGCTTCTCGGTAACCGTGCCGACTCTGATTCAATTCGAAATGGAGAAGAATCAGCCGAAGTAATCGGATTGTTTAAGTTTTCCGTACTTCCTGTTGCGATTGAAACATACCTCAAAGAACAAGAGATTGAATGCGACGAAGGCGAATTGATTATCCGCCGGATATTGAGCAGATCTGGGCGTAACAAGATGTTTATCAATCAAGTTTCTGTTCCTCTCGCAGTTATCAAGAAAATCGGGGACCTAATGATTGATCTCCACGGTCAACACGATCACCAAGCGCTCCTTCACGAAGATGCGCCCTACGGAATCATCGATTTACTTCACGGTGTACCAGAGAAAAGAGATTCCTATCGCCATGCGTGGCAACAAATGGTTCATGCAAAAGCCGCGGTGATTGACCAGAGACGACGGGCGAAAGAACTGCTTGAAAAGCGAGAATTTCTTCAATTCCAATATGATGAAATTTCAAAATTGGAGCTCAAGAGTGGCGAAGAAGAAGAGCTAAAGCAAGAGTATGCTCTCGTTTCTTCGGTCACTGACCGTGCGAATCTTGCGGGAAAAATTTATGGGATATTGAACGGCGAAGGCTCAGGTTTTTCGATGCGCGATGCGGCATCCGAGCTAATCGATGCAGTGGAACGACTGGGTGAACACGATGCGAAGTTTCTTCAATGGATCGACGATCTCATTCCACTCAGAGAGTTAGCCTCAGATCTTTCAACCACGATCACCAGTTATAACATCTCATTGCGCGAAGAAGCAAATCCGAATCGCGTCGATTTTATCAACAGCAGAATTTCAAAAATCCAGCGAATGAAGAAAAAATACATTTGTGATTTTGAAGAACTTATTGCCAAACAGATCAAACTCGAAGAAGAGTTATCTGCAATTGAAAATTCAGATTCCGATGCATCTCTTCTCGAAAAAGCACTCAAGAAAGCTACCGAAAGTGTGATTGCAGCGGGCAAAGAACTGACCGATGCTCGTTTAAAAGCGGCGGTTAAATTCGATGCAGAGATCACTCGCGAAATGAGCACGCTCGGCTTTAATGGAGGCGGATTCAAAACCGAACTCCTCACGCTTGATAATCCCGCCGAGTCCGGACTCGAACAACTTCAGTTTGCCGCTCGTACAAACAAGGGTGAACAGTTTATGCCTCTTCACAAAACCGCTTCCGGCGGTGAAATATCTCGTATAATGCTCGCAATCAAAACGATTCTTGCTGAATCTGACCCCGTGCCAATTCTCGTGTTCGATGAAATTGATACCGGCGTTGGCGGAGAGATTGCGTCAGATATTGCAAAAGCGATGGAACGACTTGCCGCTCACCACCAAATTTTTGTGATCAGCCATCTACAACAGATCGCGACTCGGGCGGATCATCACTACCTCGTATACAAGCGCGAAGAGGGAAATCGCACCGTGACAAAAATTGATCGGCTCACCAAAGAACAACGGATCACCGAAATCGCTCGCATGCTTGGCGGTGACAATGCAGCATCACGCCGTCATGCTGAAGAACTTTTAGCCGAGAGATAATCTTTACCGACAATCTGAACCTTTCTTGTGCGGGGAAATTTTATTTTCTCCGCACTTTTACTATCAGCACCTAACGACGTAACAAATCGAAGGAGATTCTATGGCTCTCGTATTAGATGGCAAAGCACTGGCTTCACAGTTCGAAGATGAAATGCGTTCACGGGTTGAAGCAATCAAAGCTAAAAATGGTGGAATCACGCCGATCCTCGCTACAATTCTTGTCGGAAGTGATCCTGCATCAGCGACCTACGTGAAAATGAAAGGCAATGCTTGTCGTCGCGTCGGCATGGAACCGCTCAAGGTTGAACTTGCCGAATCAACAACCACGGAACAACTTCTCGCTGAAATCCAAAAACTCAACAACGACGAACGCGTTCATGGGATTCTCCTCCAGCATCCGGTTCCATACCAGATCGATGAACGTGCCGCCTTTGATGCAATTGCACTGGAAAAAGACGTTGATGGAGTTACCTGTCTCGGATTCGGCCGCATGTCTATGGGAGAATCGGCTTACGGTTCTGCAACTCCTGCGGGGATTATGCGGATCATCGAAGAGTATGGAATTGATCTCAACGGAAAACACGCCGTGGTCGTTGGACGTTCGCCAATTTTGGGGAAACCTGCAGCATTGATGCTTCTCAATAAGAATGCAACAGTAACCATTTGCCATTCAAGGACAAAAGATCTTGAATTATTTATTCGGCAGGCTGATGTTGTAATCGGTGCCGTGGGTAAACCAAAGTTGATCAAAGGTGAATGGATAAAAGATGGTGCAGTGGTGATCGATGCAGGGTATCACCCCGTCGAAAACTGCGGAGATATCGAGCTCGACACCTGCAAAGATCGCGCTTCAGCCTATACGCCAGTTCCCGGTGGAGTTGGGCCCATGACAATCAATACGCTGATTTTCCAGACTGTCGAAGCAGCTGAAAAGTTCTGGAAATAACCAAAGAGAATCGGTTTTTACAAGAGAAGCACTGATGAATATCAGTGCTTCTCTTTTTTTCGGGATCAATCGCAATCGCTTTGCACAAAAGTCTTACCCAATGAAACGATATGGATA
>DYSA01000681.1 GCA_020726425.1 Fibrobacter succinogenes
CCTAAGCTCTTCCACTCTACAGCCACGCCATCCAGCAGCTTCTCCATAAAGTTCTTCGCGTCTTCGCGCCTTCGCGTGAGCCTTTCTTTTCCCATGCTCATACAGCAAGCTCCAGTACAGTTTTGCACGCGAAGCCGCGAAGTCGCGAAGTTTTCATGAAAACTCCAATGTGAGGAACGAAGTTTGAATTGTATGTGTTTAAAAGAACAACTGCAAACTTGCCAATCAAATCGAAGCTTCGCGTCTTCGCGCCTTCGCGTGAGCCCATCGCATTCACTCCACTCATACCTTCCCCCGCTTTTTCCGGCTTTCTGTTTTCGCCTTATGTTCCAATGCACCGATCACCTTAAGGTACTCTTCTTCAACATTCTCCAGCGTTTTCGCCTTGTACTTCCGGTATTCCAGTTTTGCCTTTTTCTCGGCCTGGTTGTGCGAAATGGCTCCTGCAGTGGAAAGAAGTTTCCTCCCTGTTGACGAGAGTATGTTGTCTAGCTCACGCACATAATCAGCCATGCGCATCTCTCGCTCTTCGATCGCGTTAATTTCTGCCAAATCAAAATAGGCCGAAACCAGATTATTCAACACCTTCAATTCCTGTTCACTCAGATAGTTTTTAGCGATCATCGCCTCAGCCTGGGTGGGCTGGCTGCCTTTAAAGCTGGTTAAACCGGCAAATGGTTTGTCACTATCCACACGCAGGTAAATCACTTCGCTTGCGGTCTTACCATGAGCCGCATAGTGCAGTTTGTTCTGTACAATTTTAAAAAAGGTAAGGCTTTCCTGACTTTGAGGGTCGTAATCGACGGCATTGGCATACAGTTCCAGAACCTGACGGTACATGACTTTTTCACTGGAACGAATATCCCTAATTCGATCTAGGAGCTCTTTCCAATAACTGCCGCCACCCAAATTTTTCAGTCGGTCATCATTGAGCGCAAACCCTTTCTTGAGATACTCTTTCAGAATATTGGAAGCCCAGATTCGGAATTGGGTGGCTCGTAAGGATTTTACACGGTAACCCACCGAAATAATCACATCGAGATTAAAATGTTCCACCTGATAGGTTTTGCCATCAGAAGCAGTTGTTGCAAAATTTGCAACAACTGCTTTACGCTCTAATTCGCCTTCGTCAAAAATATTTTTGATATGGCGAGAGATGGTCGATTTATCACGATCAAACAACGAAGCCATTTGATCGAGTGAAAGCCATGCGGTTTCTTCATCAAACTGGGTATGGACAGATAATTTTCCGTCCACTGTAGTAAAAATGACTTGTTGTTTCATTTCACTCATACCTTCCCCCGTTGCAACTTTTGAATACCCCGATCATCGGTGAGCAAA
>DYSA01000682.1 GCA_020726425.1 Fibrobacter succinogenes
TCTGCGGAAAAAATTCTGCTCACTACTTCACCTGCTCTATCTGGGCAATCAGGTAGATCTTTTCCTCAATCGGCCACAGAGGGCCGAGCCTACCAATCCTTCCCGCGGTTACGCCTGATTTGGTTCAATCTTGTGAAGAAGGTTATCTCTTGTCAACTCTCCATTTTGTTTTTCATAGAGCAGCACACCATTATGAAGAAACACATTGGGTACATTGAGTCGACGACTCTCTTCTTGTGCTCTTTTTATTGCTCGGTTTCCTATACGGGTAAATCGAATTGCTTGCTCTAAACGTTCTAATTTAGTATAACTCATACTTGTTCGCCTCTTACGTATGAAATAAATAACTTGAAAAATTCTTCGTGGGTAATTTCAAACTCATCCTCGCACCCCTCGGCAATCATATCGAATTCATTTTGAACATTGCGATACAGTCCCCAGCTATCAAAAGAGGAGCGATAGTGATTCCAAAAAAGTTTTGCACTTCGTTCATATCTACGGACAATATCGTCAGTAGGAACATCGTGCCCGCCTTTTAATACTCGTTCTCTGACACGGTTGATGCAAAGTGCCACATCTTCAAGGAAAAGATAGATAACAGTCGTACGATAGCCCGCTAGAACAGCATCCGAAATTATCCGATGAAATGTCGTACCGGAAAGGGTGGATTCAATAATGATATTCTGCTGATTTGCAAGAGCCTCTGAAATGCGAGAAATAAATAGGCGCCCCGCTTTGACCCGAACAGACATAACATCGGTAGGTGCGAGTTCATAGGCGATTGCATCGGCTCCAATGTATTTGAAATCATTTTCGCGAATAAATTCTTCAGCAAAGGTTGTTTTTCCAGAACCGTTTGCTCCGCCAATCACAATCAATTCAGGTTTATTTCGTTTCATGGCTTTTCTCTCTGATTTATTCTGCCGACACCTTGCAGTAAAATAGTTTTTGCCTCTGCAACAGGCTCGTGTGTCTTCTGTTCGTTATCTCGTATCTCGTATCTCGTAACCAGTCACCGGCTGGTTATGTTGCATTGTGAGTCTCCGGCTCACCATCTCATTCCCCATGAATACATTCATGGTCTATGATCCGGTTTGATCCTCCGGATTTCTCGTAACCACGCTCCGGCTCACAATTTCATTCCCCTGATTCTCATGCGGTAGGGCCGAAGAACCGACAGGGTTTTTGCCCTTATGTGGATATCTTATCCCCAATCGGCCACACAGTGTCGAATCTACTTTTTTTCCTCTGTATTTTACACTGTCTAAATCACGCAATTCAATAAAATGACTTGAGAGTACCGAATTCCCTTCCAAAATCTCTCACGCCACTTTCTGTTC
>DYSA01000683.1 GCA_020726425.1 Fibrobacter succinogenes
CTCGATCCTCTGAAATTAGTTCCTTCCATGGAAATTCTCTACCACAGAACCACGCTGGTGTCAGTGGAATCAGGCATCCGACTCACCTTGGACAGTAACCTCGAATCGATCAACAGCAAGGGAAATGTTCATTTCCCCGGATTGATCATTGCGGAGCTCAAATCAAATGTGAATGATGTGCGAAACAGTGCCCTGCAGATTTTCAAAAAGCGAGGGATCGTTCCTCTAAACTGTAGTAAATATTGTATTTCAGTGGCGTCGATTCACCGTGAAATACGAAGAAATATGTTTCAACCAAAATTGCGTAAAATTAATCAAATGACCGATACCCTTTTGAAAGGAACCGACCATGGATCCACTTACTGAAACAATTATCGCCACAACGGGAACCGGTTCTGGCGCAGTTCCACTGGGGATTTTAGTGATGAGACTTCTCCTCAATACGATCGTTATTCTTATTATGATCTTTGGCATTTACCGACCAAAACAGCGTCCCACTTCGGCAACTCGTGACCTAACTTTTACCTTTGTGCTTTTTAACATTCTGATTTTCTTCACCGCTTCACTGTTGGCTGTATCGTCGATGAAAACGGGAATCGCCTTTGCGCTCTTCGCAGTATTTTCGATTCTTCGCTACCGCACGGTTCAGATGGAAATTGTCGATATGACCTTTCTCTTTATATCGATTATTGTCGCGGTGATCAACTCCACCGTAACCCGATCTGTTGAAACGGAAGTTATTCTCTCCATTGATCTCTTTATCGTAGCGATTACCGCAGGAATGTTTGCTCTTCTCAACAAGAATCGCGGAATTTCTCTTTCGGTCCGATTCGAACAAATTGAACTGCTTCACAAAAATCGCGAAAGTGAACTATACGAAGAACTGAGTAAAAGAACCGGTTTCACTATCGTAGGATGTGAAATTGTCCATGTCAACTACACTCAAGACTTCGCAGATCTTATCATCCACGGAAAAATCCTCGAATAAGGGAATGGTTATTCGAGAATTTTCTCCAATCATTACACTCACTGATTCTCACCGAAATTGCGGAACCTCTCGATTCTATGGTTTCGGTAGAATCAATTTTCCGATACAGCTGTTCATTTCTCCCGTCGCGACAAAATCATACACCATCTCCCCGCTACTCCGATCCACCGAACAGCAACACCCCAAAAAGTAAACCATACTAACAGAGTGCGGGCATCAAATACCCACTGATTAGAGGCTATTGAAAAAATTTGCGTGAAAATTCTCGTACTTTTTCTCAATGAGCAATTGTTTTAAGCTGTTTACAGTGGTACAATCCACGGTACAATGAATAACATCTTCTTTGGAGAAA
>DYSA01000684.1 GCA_020726425.1 Fibrobacter succinogenes
CGTTCCAGAAAAGAAAAGTGCTGCTTCTTTGAATCGAGTTGTGCTATACTGAAGGAACAAACCGGTCACGCGGCGTACTCTGTTTTCTCAAACGAGAATAAAAAACCAGTACCTCGGCCGATGGCTGTCACAATGTATTTATTATCAACGAAAAAATGCGGGGGACTCAATGAAAAAGATCAAAAAAGTAGGGATTCTCACCAGTGGTGGTGACTGCCCAGGACTCAATGCGGTAATTCGCGGATTTGTAAAAGCAGCGACTCGTCAATATGGAATCGAATGCGTGGGGATTCACGATGGTTTCAAGGGGTTGGTGACAATGCAGACCGAACCTCTGGATGACAAAAGCGTGAGCGGACTGCTCACCATGGGCGGAACAATTCTCGGCACCGCGCGTGAAAAACCAAACAAGATGATGATCAACGGTGAAAAACGGGACATGACCGAAACGATCATGACCAATATCAAAACCATGGGACTCGATGCGCTGATCTGCCTTGGCGGTGGCGGAACTCAAAAAAATGCCTACTATCTCATGAAACAGGGCGTTCCCGTAGTGACTCTTCCGAAAACAATTGATAACGATGTGGCAAATACAGATATCACCTTTGGATTCGACACGGCTATGCAGATTGCCACCGATGCGATCGACCGTCTTCACTCCACCGCCAGTTCCCATCAGCGGGTGATGGTTGTGGAGATCATGGGGCACAATGCCGGGTGGTTAACTCTTGGAGCGGGCGTTTCCGGTGGGGCCGATGTGATTCTCATTCCCGAAATTCCCTATGACATGGATGCGATTGCGAAAGCGTTGAAAGAACGGCACAGTCGCGGCAAACGGTTCTCTATTGTTGCTGTGGCGGAAGGTGCAATCTCTCTCAATGATGCAGAACATCCCGAAGAGATGCTGGCCAAACAGGAAAAACTTCTTCGGAAATTAGACGAAGCAAAACTTCCGTACATCAAAGAACCGCTGGCAAACAAAATTGCTCGCAAGATCGAACTCGCCACGGGACTTGAAACGCGAGTCACCACGCTTGGTCATGTTCAGCGCGGTGGAATTCCCACAGCCACGGATCGTTTCCTATCAACTCGCCTTGGAGTTACGGCGGCACAGTGTGTTTCCGAAGGCATTTTAAACGTGATGATTTCGGTCAAAGGGAATCGGTGTGAACCAGTTCCCCTCGAAACCGTGGCGGGACAGAAAAAACGAGTTCCCCTCGATCACCCGTGGGTGGAAACTGCACGGCTCTGCGGAATATCTTTCGGCGACTAATTGATTCTCATTTTTCAACGAAAAAAGGCTCCCAGAAACGGGAGTCTTTTTTC
>DYSA01000095.1:0-1894 GCA_020726425.1 Fibrobacter succinogenes
TCGACTGAATGCAATTACCGGGGTCGAAGCGAAAGAGATCATTTTTTCACACTAGCACTGCAATCCCTAGGACCGGAATCTCTTTCCGGCCTTTCTTTACTACAAGACTCAAGTTTGCAAAACACTGATTTAAAACAAAATTGCAAAAACTTTTCTTTTCTTCACACTTTTTCCACACTATCATTGTCAGATTAGTGTATATTTACTTCAGACAAGCAGAACAGCTCTGCAAACGAAACAAAATGTTTTAAAATAAGGATGGTTACTCATGGCATCAGTAAAAACAATTGACCAGCTCGTAGGAAACACACCACTCGTTCGGGTAAATAAACTTGAAGGTTCAGATCAGGCTGAAGTACTGGTAAAACTCGAATCATTCAACCCACTTTCAAGTGTTAAAGACCGTCTTGGGATTGCACTTATCGCCGATGGCGAATCAAAAGGCCTTCTCACAAAAGATAGCGTGATTGTGGAACCAACCAGTGGAAACACCGGTATCGCTCTTGCGTATATCGCTGCTGCTCGTGGATACAAACTGACACTCACCATGCCCGAAACCATGAGTATTGAACGTCGCAATCTTCTCAAAACACTTGGCGCTGAGCTGGTTCTCACTCCCGGTGAAAAAGGGATGAAAGGGGCAATCGAGGAAGCGGATCGCATCAAATCAGAAAATCCTAATGCGGTAATTCTCGGGCAGTTCACTAATCCGGCAAACCCAGATATGCACTTTAAAACAACCGGCCCTGAAATCTGGAAAGATACAGAAGGGAAAGTTGATATCTTTGTTGCCGGCGTAGGCACAGGAGGTACATTGACCGGTGTTGGGAAATATTTGAAATCTCAGAACCCGAATATCAAAATCGTTGCGGTAGAACCAGATTCATCACCAGTTCTCTCTGGTGGAAAGCCTGGTCCGCACAAAATTCAGGGAATTGGTGCCGGGTTTATCCCAAGCATCGTAGACACCACGATCATTGACGAAGTGATCCGCGTGGTTGATCTCGAAGCAGGTGCGATTGCTCGTACCTACGCAAAAACAGAAGGTGTTCTTCTGGGGATTTCTGCGGGAGCGAACATTCTCGCAGCACTTGAATTGGCGAAACGCCCTGAAAACAAAGGGAAAACAATCGTAACTATCGGTTGTGACACCGGCGAACGGTACCTTTCTACGTGGTTGTTTCAGGAATAGTATCCACGGCTTTGAGGGTCTATGACGATTAAGGGGAACCATCTTTGGGTTCCCCTTTTTTTCTTCAAAAATCGCTTTGGAATACCCATACAGCAAACGAGTATTCGGTCTGAGCTTTCATTCGCAAGCGTATGCGCCACGGCACGCGAGGCCCTTTGAAAAATCTCGAAAACTACTTTTCGCTGGAGTTTTCCGCCTGCGAAACGTGCGCTGTTACCGCACTCATCCCTTGCGGAAGACGAATCGGGGGTGGTGTTCCGGGGGTAAAAAACAGCTCTTCCACAGAAGGGATATTGAAATAGCGCGCCAAACGCACCGCAGTGTCGAGTTTCGGCATGAGCAGTCGCCGTTCGATCTGGTAGAGCGTGTTGTAGCTAATCCCCACTTTTGCTGCGAGCTGATACTGCGTCAATCCATACAGTTGGCGGTAGAGTTTTAAGCTGTTTTCAAACGGCACAATGGGCCGATCCTTAACTTTTTTCTTTGCAGGGCCTGACCACGACATAGTTCTCTCCTCCTTTAGACTCCATTTCTCCATACTCTTGGGATAATATAGCGATTTTACACTGAAAACCATGAAATATTTCAATAAAATCTTTACTAAATCACAGGAAGGTGTGATTTGTACACAGAAAGGTATTACACGGACACAGAAAGGTATTACACGGACACAGAAAGGTATTACACGGACACAGAAAGGTA
>DYSA01000095.1:1994-2118 GCA_020726425.1 Fibrobacter succinogenes
TTACACGGACAGAGAAAGATTGGATCTGGACAGAGAAAGGTGGGTGGAATGCGAAAGTAAATGTTGAAAGTGAGCCGGAGACTCACCGGAGTGGGTGACCAGCCGGAGACTGGTCACCAGAAAT
>DYSA01000095.1:2218-7793 GCA_020726425.1 Fibrobacter succinogenes
GTGAGCCGGAGACTCACCGGAGTGGGTGACCAGCCGGAGACTGGTCACCAGAAATTCTGCGGAGAACAATCATCCCGCCAGAGGAGGAGTTATTGCCACAATCAGTGAGGTCACGAAGAGCGTCAGCGCCACCGGTGCCCAGATCCGTTCAATCTTGCTGGGAGTGATCGTATTGAGTAGCGTTCCGAGCGCGCCGAAGAGAACAACAAACCAGATTACTACGCGGGAGACTGCAATCTATTCGGGCAAAAGAATCCCGGCTCTCACGGCAACAATTCCGCCCTGTAGCGTAAGAATCAGAATATTCACAAAAGCTGCCACGCGCATTTTCGGCGGATAGACACCGGGGAATTTGCCTCCCATGGCGGCTTTTCCCCAAGGCAATCCGGCGATAAGTCCGAGGTGAAACAACACAAAAATAACGATACTGATTTCAAATAATACAACCGCATTCATAGCCATAGTAGACACCTTTCAAAACTTCAGTTCAGGACCATTTCCGCAATCCGGGAATGGTTTTAGAAAATAGATCAGTTGAAACGGCACGATGGATGTTTGATTGAAAGAAGCGGTTCCCATAACATATTTTTGCGCGTCAAATTGATTAAAATTCAGTAAGGAGATTTCATGGCGAAGGCACCAGAAGATAAGATGTCAAAAATCATCTCTCTTTGTAAACGAAGAGGATTCATTTATCAATCAAGTGAAATCTATGGCGGCCTTCGCGGCTGCTGGGACTACGGTCCACTCGGCGTGGAACTGAAACGCAACGTGAAAGATCAGTGGTGGAGATCAACCGTGACCAAACACGACAACGTGGTCGGTCAGGATTCTTCGATTATCATGCACCCAAAAACATGGGAAAGTTCAGGTCACCTTGCGGGATTTTCTGATCCTCTGGCTGAATGTCTTCTCACGGGAAGTCGTTTCCGCGCGGACAATCTCGACCCTGTTTCAGGAACCGTGTTTACGTTCACCGGTGCAAAATCAACCGAAGATGGCAAAGAAGTAACCGAATCATATAAGGTTATTGCCACCGACAAAGGTGCATTCGACAAAGCGCGCAAGATCGCTCGCGAATTCTATCAGGTAAAACGCGGAATTTCAAAACCGGAACTTCTTGGAGAAACATCTGAAGAGGTAACCGGTTCGGTTGGTCAGTTCAATCCGGAAAACGGCGGACAGCTTTCTGAACCAAAGAATTTCAACCTTATGCTTAAGACATTCCTCGGGCCTGCGGAAGACTCTTCGACTGTTGCGTATCTTCGCCCAGAAACTGCTCAGGGGATTTTCGTGAATTTCCTGACCGTTCAGACTGCAACCAGCCAGAAAGTTCCGTTCGGGATCGCTCAGGTGGGTAAATCGTTCAGAAACGAAATCACGCCAAAGAATTTCACGTTCAGAACCCGCGAATTTGAACAGATGGAACTTGAGTTTTTCTGTAAACCGGGAACTGACGAAGAGTGGTTCGCGTATTGGAAAAACCAGCGCATGACGTGGTATACTAATCTCGGTATCAAACCGGAAAACCTTCGCTTTGACGACCACAAACCAGAATCGCTTGCTCACTACGCAAAAGCGTGTTCTGATATCGAATATCTCTTCCCGTTCAAGGCTGAACCGGAGTGGGGCGAACTTGAAGGCGTTGCAAACCGCACCGATTTCGACCTGAAGGCTCACAGCGAAGGTTCGGGTAAAAACCTTACCTACTTTGATGAAGAGTCTAAAGAGCGTTACCACCCGTATGTGATCGAACCTTCTGCCGGCGCGGATCGCGGAACTCTTGCGTTTATCTGCGACGCCTACACCGAAGAGGGCGAAGGAACTGACATGCGCGTTGTTATGAAATTCCACCCGCTTCTGGCGCCAGTGAAAGTTGGCGTGTTCCCGCTCGTTAAAAAAGAGGGAATGCCAGAGATCGCCGACGAAATCTACCGCGCTCTTCTGGAAGAGGGAATCGCTTCGGAAATGTCGGTCAGCGGATCTGTGGGCAAGCGATACGCTCGCCATGATGAAATCGGAACTCCTTGGTGTGTAACTGTTGACGGTGACACTGTGACCGATGGAATCGTGACCGTTCGCGATCGCGACACCCGTGAACAGGTAAAAATCCACAAGGATGAAGTGGTTGATTTTGTGATCCGCAAACTGCGCGAGTCGCGGAAGTAATCACATAAACGATTCAACGACAAAGCGACAAAACGGTGTAACACTGGGTTGTCGTTTTGTTTTTTGTGGTTTTTGGTATTTTCGTTTGGTCGTTTAATCTCTTAATCTCTTAATCGTTTTAACAAAAGGAAATTCTCATGAAAAAAATATACGTCGTAATGGGCGGACCTTCGGAAGAGCACGAAGTATCTCTTCGCTCTGGTTTTGAAATCATTGCAAATCTCGACAAAAGCAAATACACCGTTTCTGCGCTGGTGATCGACAAGAGCAAACAGTTCCACTTTGCCGAATCAATCGACGGGATCACTGCGGAAGATCTGGACGATCCAAAGAGTTCAGACAAATTCAAAGGGCCTTTCTCCCCCGCCGGAGCGGTTTCAATCTGGCATGGATGTGATCTTGCCGTTCTGGGACTTCACGGAGAATTTGGCGAAGATGGTGTATTTCAAGGATATCTCGAAACAATCGGCGTGAAATACACGGGCTGTGGCGTCACCGCTTCGGCAATCGGGATGCACAAGTCTCAGACCAAAAAGATTATCGAAGGAAGCGGAATCCCCACTCCACCCTATTCGATCTGGCGCAAAGGCGACAATATTGACATGATCGCCGCTCGCCACGGTTTCCCCTGCTTTGTGAAAGCTCCTCAGTCGGGAAGTTCGAAACTTCTCGGCAAGGCAAATGATATCAACGATCTAAAATCAATGATCGACGAGTTCAGCAAAGAAGCGGTGTCGATTCTGGTGGAGACAATGATCGATGGCGAAGAGTTCTCCTGCCCGGTTCTCGAAGAGATCGACGGCACAGTTCGCGCCCTAACACCGATCTATATCAAACCGGCGGAAGGTCACTATTTTGACTACGCGGCAAAATATCAGGGCATGTCTGAAGAGATCGTTCCCCCTCCTCATAGCCAAGAGATTCAAGATCTCATTCGCAATGTGGCAGCAGCAGTGCACAAAGTTCTCGAGTGTCGCGGGCTTTCTCGAACCGATATTATCTTGAAAGATGGAATCCCCTATGTGCTTGAAGTGAACACGCTTCCCGGATTCACAAAACAATCACTTTTCCCTCAATCCTATGCCTCTGAAGGAAAAACTTTCGGGCAACTTCTCGATGTAATTATTACCCGTAGTTTCAATCGGTAATATTTAATATCAACCGGTTCCAAGATAATGGGACCGGTTTTTCCCCTCTGAAAAATTTCGGCATTCTCCATTTCAAATATTCCAAATGAATTTGGCATTTTCCAAACTTTATTCATATCTTAATGTGAGTACCCCATCACAGCAATTGAAAATGTAGTCTAAAGATGAGCATCATGGGGTAACGATATGACGCATACTGAGAATAATCTTGTTTTAATCGTCGATGACGATAGATCTATTTGCATCACAGTTTCAATCTATCTCCAGCGTCAAGGATATAGTACCTGTATCGCCCATGATGGTTTCACCGGACTCGATCTCTTCCGTGAAAAAAATCCCTGCCTCTGCATAGTCGATCTTCACATGCCAATTCTCGACGGCCACGGCTTTCTTCGCGAAGTTCGTTTTGGCGGAAGTAATACACCGGTGATCATCACTACCGGTGAACCTGACATGGATTCGGTAATAGATGTACTTCAACACGGCGCACAAGATTTTATCGTTAAGCCATTTAATCTTGTAGAACTGTTCAGCAAAGTCGAACAGATTATCGATTCGATACGCCATCACCGTAAAGAAGAACTCCTTTCGGAACTATTAGAACTGCACTCAATATCCAGCAAACTTGCGGCAACGAGTGATCACAACGAAGTTCTCGATGTTGTATTTCACTCCTGTTTGCAAGCGGTAAATTCGCAACACGGATACCTCATGCTCTTTGATGATGAGCAACAAAAACTTTCCCTCGTACGCGCCGTAGGTGAGTATCACGGTGCAGAATACAGTTCAATGGATCACGATGATGAATGGCCGGAAGCGAAATGGGTCTGCAATCACAACCGTACCGTTACCATTCGCGATGGACTTTGTGAAATCACCGAACTGGAATCATTTTCGCAAAGAATCCAGGGCATGATGATAGTAACACCTCTTCGCGCTGGTGATCAAGTTGTAGGTGTTGTCTGTGTCGAAGGATTTACGGGAGATCATTTGCACGGTCAACTCGGTAAAAGCCTCCTCGAAATTATGGCGGCCCAAGCGGGAACGGCGATTAAAAATGCGGGGCTCTACCACACACTCAACCAACGAATCACCGATCTCAACTTCATTGCCGATTATGCCGAGCAATTTGTGGGAATGGTCGATCCAGAAGATGTACTTATCTCCTTTCTCGACACAATTCGCGACTTTTTTTCCGTAGATTTTGTTGGAGTTCTCCTTCTCAAAAAACGGTTCCACAACTTCCTCTACTGGAGTCATTTCGAGCATACCGAAACAGCCATTGATGCAGTGTGCGAAGAATCAATTCTCTGTTTTAACCAGAACAGTAGCCATCAAATAACAGCTTCTCGTGTAAAAAAACTTCCACTGATTACTGATTCTCCATCCCGAGAAGGTGAACTTCAGCCGTTTACCTACAGCCAATTAATTCCCTTGATTTGGGGAGATTTTGAATTTGGTTCTCTCGTTTTGAAATGGGTTAAAAAGCCCGATCAATTGGAAAACCAGAGCAAACTTCTGCGCGGAATAATCAATCAAACTCGATTTGCCCTGACAAATGCAAAACTGTACAGCGATATCAAAGAGAACTATCTTCGCACGATTAAAGCACTTGCAATCGCAGTGGATGCAAAAGATGCCTACACTCATGGCCATTCAGAAAATGTTATGAAATTTTCCGAGATCATGGCCCGCTTTATGAAGCTATCAGAAGTTGAAATCGATCGAATTAGAAACGGCGGATTGCTTCACGATATCGGTAAAATCGGGATTCCCGGCTATATTCTGAACAAACCAGAACCACTCACCGACGACGAATTCAACGGCGTAATGAAAACTCACCCAACTCTGGGCGCCAACATAATTAAAGATGTGCCATTTCTGCTCGATCTCAATCCCATAATTCTGTACCATCACGAAAACTATAATGGCTCTGGCTATCCTCTTGGACTTGCAGGAGATGCAATTCCATTCGATGCGCGTATAGTTCATATAGCTGATGCTTACGAAGCGATGACGTCAAATCGCCCGTATCGCAAAAGTCTGGGAACGAAGGAAGCGGTTAAACGATTAAAAGCATGTGCCGGTGGACAATTTGATCCCACAATGGTCGATATTTTCATCGCCGCTATGATTGAAGCAGGTGAAATCACCAGCGAAGACCTATAACATTTCCCGATTGCCCAGTTAGAGCAGGTTTTTAACCCAAATCCGTGACCGATCGTCCGAATTTGGTCAACTCAAACTATCACGCCTAA
>DYSA01000096.1 GCA_020726425.1 Fibrobacter succinogenes
TTGGCGAACTTGATCACTGCAATGGAACTGGCGGGAATCGAGATTGATCCTGAACCACCTGTTTTCGTCCACGGATTCTCATCAAGACCGTAGGAACTGGTGCCGATCATCGGTTCGGTGAACGACTCCATAACGAAATTTCCGGTAAACGGTTTGCCGTCGAGATTTAGTGTCAGCGGAGCCGATGAAGGAAGTTTGTTCACCGCAAACAGTGCGATCGAATCGCCCTGATCGAGTGCACGCACCATAACCGCCGGGAGATCCGCGGTCAGTTCCGCCGAAACCGATTTGGCGGTAAAGATATTTGCGTTCTTGAACTGTTTTACGATCTGTTCGTACACAACGGCAAGTCGAGTTCTTTGAATATTTCCCTTTCCACCGTAGTAAAGTGTCTGTTCACCGTTTTCTTCGCTGTGCAGAAAAGTGTGAATCCCCGATTGGATCACAAGACCTTCATCGCCGCCTTCGACAATGGCCAAAAACTGATCCGCCACACCCAAAGCCTGAGCAAAGTTTGACTCCGCGCCTTCGGTGAGAATATTCCATTCGCTGAGCACCAACGGCTTATTAGGGAACATCTTCTTGTGTTCCGCAAACGCCTCTTTGGTCGATTTGTAGGCGCCGAAAATCGTGCGAAGAGCCGGTTTGTTCAGCAGGAAAGTTCCCGTTTTTGTGTAGGGATGGATCACGCAGGCATCGAAATAGTTCTCCTTAGACAGCAGATCGTTCCAGTCTCCCGCAAGATAGCTGTGACGGTCCGTGTTCACGGCGATTTTTACCGTGGGATCAACTACTTTCAACGCCGCTGCGACTGCTATGGTGTGAGCGATATACTTGGTTATTGTGTCCACATTTCCGAACGACTGATCCTGAAAGAAATTTTCATTCCCCAGTTCGACGGAGTTGATTTTCAAACCATCTGCCAACCGGCTTTTCAGCTGGGCTGCAGCTTTTTCCGGCGAATCCTTGATCACATTGAACATGAGCGTCGAAGTTGCATTGAGCGCTTTTACATTGGCGAGATAGCCGGGATAGTCAAATTTGAAACCGTTGTCGAATGCCTTTTTGCGACCGGCAGAGATAAATGTCCACTCATCGCCGTAGAACCCGTCGGTCTCCCAGTCATAGAAATTCCCCACGGTTCCACCGGGAAAGCGAAGGTTCCCTAGAGGGAGACGATCTTTGTAAATATCCATAACCTGCGGATCAGACCAGCTCACGGGAGCGGATGAAACGAAGTGACAGTTTACGCTTAAAAGATCGTTGTTGAACGGTTTTGTCTCCGACGATTTCAGGTCGATTGAAACGCTTGCCGAAGGAACTGCAAAGGGAAATTCGTAGGCAACTTCCGGCGGAGTATCAGTCACGTTCGGAAGTACCACTTTCATGGTTCCCTGACAATCCTGAAGGCCGAACTCGAGGGTCACATCGGTAGTGCCGAGATTAGAGAACCGTTCGATCGCCATGCCGTTGTCGTACCATTCGCCCTGAACATTCGGGTCGATATTGAACGCCTGAATCGAAGTTCCGGCTCCGTCGTAGACTTTGAATTTCGGCACTGAAGTTGCCTTGGTTCCGGGAACCACATTTTCCAGAATCATCTTTCCGCAGAAGTAGAGCGTTGCCGGTACCGATGAAAGCGAAGTTTTGATTTGTGCTTTGGCGTATTTCCCCGGTGTTCCGGTGAGTATTAAGGTATCGCCGGAAAAAGTTGCTCCGCTTGCCACTGTCCAGTTCGTCGGGAAGTGGATCTGTGCCAGTTCGGCGGAAAAAAGAGCAAATGGAATCAGACTGAACAGAATTAATTTCATGGGATTATGCCTTTAAAAATTTGTTTCAAAGATTCATGGAAATAGATAGATTATTTCCGATTCACCGTGCAATTTTGGTGCTAAAAACAGCTCCCGTTCCGCTGATTCTGACGGTAAACACACCTTTTACCATTCCCGCGGGAATTTCAAACGATGATCCGGAAATCTCTTGTGAAAGTATTTTTCGACCATTGAGCCCAAAGAGTTCAATCGTGCGGATTCCTTCTTGTTCAAACTGAATTGAATTTCCCGTAACGATACACTCCGGGCGATTGGAAGATTTCTGTGAAGCTATCGAAACGGGATCACCGGAAATTCCATCAATCGTATCGCGAAGAGTTTGCATCGAATCGATCCAGATGTTCTGTTCGTAGTCATAGAACTTGTCGATTGTGTTGATACACCACGGGATATTTGCTTCATCAAGAACGCTTACCATGTAGTCGGCGAACTGAATCTGCGTGGCCATGAGTGTTGAGTTTCCTTTATTGTAGTTCCCCGCCATCCAGGCGCCCACCCAGGTTGGAGTGTTCGTTTTCGCAGACCAGTCTGTCGCAAATTTGATTTTGTCGGTGATCAGCTTTTTCTGTTCAGGAGTTCCGGTGGTCCAGTATTTCGGGCTGGTGGGATCTTCACTGGGACCGGCGGCGTAAAAGTGCCACTCCGCCATGACATAGTTCCCCGCCGAAGATGGAATCACCATCTCATTGAGATATTCGGGATTGGAGATTCGTTTAGGAGAGTAGATGGTAATTCTGGTGGGGTTTGATTCGCGAATTGCCGGGGTCACCTTTTCATAGAAACTGTTGATGAGATTGGCATCTTTTGACATGAGATCAGTCCACTCAACCACAACATTGAACGCCAGTCGATGCGAATAGTCAGCGTAGTGCGAAGCCACCGTTCTCCACCACTCAACGGCAAGCACCTGATTCGCTTCCGAAGGATCCGCTTCCATAGGCCCGCCCTGATACGCCAGAATCGGCACGATTCCGCTGTCGAGACAATCTTTGATTCGTACATCGAGAATATCAAAGAGCACCTGATCCGCCGGAAGGTTGGTGCGGATCCTCGCTGTTTTAAAACCGCGAGCTTTCATGGCAGAAATTTCATCTAGTCCGTACCCTTCAATTTTGACTTTGAACTCCGCCCATGCCACATCGAATCCATGGCCGAGCTGTTTTTGGTAATCCCACGGTTCGATGGGGGAGTCTTTGGGTAGAGCTGTCGCGATTCCCGCAAGAGTCAGCAGGGTGAGCAGTTGTTTTTTCATGGAAGTTCCTTTGGTGGAGTGATACATCTATTCACCTTCACGGGGAAGTGTACCGTTCATTTTTGTTTCATTCCCAAGATAGCAAGACAGGAGATCTCTTTCCGAAATCTCCTGTGTAATTACAAGAATGTGTGGAATGGCTGGTCTACAGATCAGAATCTCAGTTTTATTGGTGCAACCCCAGTGCTTTTCGGAAATTGAACAATGTACACTGAGCTTGCAAGTGATGTTTTGTCAATTGCATAGAACTGACGATCACCCATTTCGGTGGGAGAAATAACCGCAGCTAGGCGTCCAGTCAAGGTAAAGAGACGAATCGGTTCGATACCTTTACTGTTAAGTGAAATCCCGGTCGAATGGAGTATCATGTTCACCCCTGAAATAGTTTTGTTACTGTTCAGCGTGGACACGATATCAATCTTTTTGGGGATGTAGGTAAATTCAAACTCTTGAGCAATTATTCCTGCAAAAGTGCTGTTTACATGATTACTAATCGGAACATAGCGGAGGTATTTCACTGGGACTCCGTTTGTTGCGATAATCGTATCTGCTTCGATAACAGTCGTGTCAAATACAACTCCATTTGAATCTTTCTGTTCTACCGTATCAGCCTGAATAAAGGTTGTATCAGCATTAAACAGAACAGTCTGAGAGGTTCCATCGGTGAACGTTCCTGCCAACGGTCCCTGCCAGGTAATTGAGTCTTCAGACCAGTAGAACTGATACTCTTTTACTTCCATGTTGTTGCTGATTCCACTGTGAGACATATTCAATTTTGCAACATCGTACACTTCAGGGAACGTGAACACAAATTCGTACGGAGTTTTCATCGAACCGATCGGCCCCTTGTAACGGGTGCTGGTGTTTCCATCGATCAGCATGTTAGCATCATAATCAGTTCCGCTTTTGTAATTCGTCGAATCTTTCAGTGTTGGAGCGGTAATTTTTATACCGGTAACTCGACGGAATTCAAATTTGGTCAATGCCGTTTTTGCCACATCGCTGATACGCCAAAACCGTTCGTTCTGTTTGCCATACTCATTGGAGCTTGCATCGGGTTGATCATCGAGTGTCTTCGTTTTCAACCATGCAGAAAGTCCGTCCGAAGCGGTCATTGGCCAGTAGTTTGAATCGGTAAATGCATTTTCGATAAAGTAGTAGGTAATCAGGTCGCGATACATTTGGTACTGTTGTTTCATTGTCGCATTGCTCTGCTTTGCGATTTCGCCATTAATTGAACCGATAATAGCATCATAGGTGGCAGTAAATGATTCTACACTCACTTTCATAGAGTTTCTCAGAAGTGAATAGACCGCTTGCGTATGTCCCGGATTTGTTGTCAGAACTGATAGTAAAAACGTGTTGCCGAATGCAGCTTTCTGTTCATCGGACATATCTCTCCAGAGATGAAATGCTATGCGGCTGTCAATCCAGGAATCGATGCCGATATTGGCAGAATAGGCAAGTCCACGATGAAAAGTTAATGGAAATTCCATGGTGTTATACCCAACAGCGGCACTGTCCCGGAACCAGTTTTCCGTAGAGGTATACTCGTCGGCAGATACACTTTGACCTGCACCTGCCGTATTTACCCCTTCAGCTGTGCGGTCGAAATAAGCCGTATTTGAATGACCGGGCTGACCAGCTTTCGATATTGGTTTTCCCATGGGCGTATATGCTTCCATTTCGATACCAGACATGGTTCCGCAAACTCCTCCGCCGGTGATCGCTGAAACGTATCCTTTGAGTGGTGTTTTGATCAGATAGTAGGGGTCTGTATCTGAACGATACGGACCATAGGAGTGTATCGAAGGAATGAGGGTTGTTGTCCCTTTTTGCATTTTGTGATTACCGAGAAAGGTTTCATAAATGAAATCTGACTCATCTTTCTGATAGCTTCGCGAAAGTGTCAAGAGAAGTGGCCACGATGCATCGTTGAGTTTGTACACAGGATGCGGCATTTTGTCTCTGCTTGACTGAGAAATAAGCGGATTCCAGTTCAGATTTTCTTTCGGTGTTGCTTGCCAGGTGGTCACCATTTTGTAAAAATCGTAGAGCGGCATGAGGTGAGATCGCGGTTGTGCCGATACGGAATCGAAATAGTTTCTTGTATCACCAAGAAGGGTGGTCACTGAACTGTATTCGGAACCTGCCATCATTGCGGTGATTGAATCCTTGAGATTTGGTGTGATCAAAACCTGTCCATAGGTGAAAATGGATCGTTCAAGGAGACCCGCCAGTTTGCCTCCCCAAAAGTTCGGGCCTTCATCCATGCCAAGAACCTGCTCTTTGCCGATCCAACTGTTGATTTTTGTTTCCACCTCAGTGAGCAGTACTTTGTTGCGTTCCCGGCGATCAACTCCCGTTTTGAGATCGGTAAGATACTGTTCACTCATTAGTTCTGAAAAAGAGACCCCCTTAGAGCGAGCAGTGTTAAGATCGCCGGTATTGATTAACAGTTTTCTTCCCAATTGAGCTAACTCACCTACACCAAAACCTCGACGGCCAAATGATGCTGATATCAGAAGATTTTCTCGTGTTTTCCAGAAATCGGGGTCACCGGCCAGTTCAGATTGAATCAAAAGTGAATCGATATTGCGAATTACATGCGGATCCGGTTGTTTTAATGACCCATATACCGCAGATCTGAGCATATCTGAACTTTTGATATACTGTAGAGTTAAAGGGCGAATTGAAAAACCGCTATCTGCAAGTGATTTTGTTGCACGAATCTCTGCACTGTCAAGAAATGCAGAACGAATGGCCGGGCTAAATGTTCCTCCATTCAATTCGATTTGTGTTACGATAGATTGCTGAGCAATAAGTGAAGATACGGTTGCCAGAATAGTTAGTGGAAATTTCATAGAACCCCCAGAGTATAAATAAATTCGCGGAAAATTCCCTGCACATTTTCAATGTACACAAAATTTTCCTGTTTATTATCAAAACACAAGTGTAAAAATTCAAATGTGTGGAATAGTTGGTCTACATTCAATTTCTGTTTATGTCCAATAAAAAGAGGCTTTGTGTCCATTTTTGTAGTATACTATAGGAGAGATGTTAAATTAATTGTTCCACAGGGCAATATATGGAATCAGTGTTCAACTATCTGGAATATCGAGACTATCTGAAAGATCATTTCGAATCGCAAAAGGCGGATCATTCGTACTTTTCATTTCGCTATGTGGCTTCAAAAATAGGAATCGATGCGAGTTTCTACGCCAAAGTGATCAGTCGACAGAAACATCTGGGCGAAAGTTCAATTGAACTTCTTGCAGATTTTCTTGGACTGCAAAAACGTGAACGGGAATACTTTGTCACGCTGGTTCATTTCAATCGAACCAAGAGCTCTGAAGCGGAAAAAGAGCTTTTTTCTAAATTGATTTCCCTGAAAAACTCCTGTGGAAAAACAATCGAATCGAATACCTACCGCTATTTTTCAGATTGGTTTACGGTTCCGGTGAGAGAACTGTTGACTCACTTTGACTTTGCCGACAACTATTCTGAACTGGCAAAAAAACTGATTCCACAGATCAGCGAGTCCGAAGCGAAACGGGCGATCAAAACCTTAATCGACCTGAAACTTATTTCGAAAGACGAACAGGGTTTCTTTCGACCTTCCGAATCGATTCTCACCACGGGTGATCAGTGGAAATCACGAGGGATTCGCGAATTTCAGCGGCAGATGATCGAACGGGCTTCTGAAGCACTTGATACAATCGCTCCGGCAGAACGGGATATATCTTCTGTAACGATTAGTACATCAGAATCGTGTCTCGAATCGATCCGTGAAAAGCTGGCAAACGTGCGAAGAGAGATTCTCGAAATGGTCTCGGCGGAACCGGTGGTTGATCGTGTCTACCAGATCAATCTGCAGGTGTTTCCACTCTCTACGGTGGAGGAATCGAAATGAGAAGACACAACGACACAACGACACAACGAAATACAATAGAGACGATTAAACGACTGATCGCTTTTACGGTTATTCTAATTTTAGTCGGATGCAGTTCCAATCCCACGGTGGCTGGCGGATCTGGAACCGAAACTACCAACGGAATCGTCATGCTTTCGTCGGGAAAACCGGCTGCAAATGCTCATGTTGAAATTCTTGATCGTGATAAAATGCTCAGTGGAAACGACACGGCGATTACCACAACCACAGACCAAAATGGTCACTTTACCGTTGAACATCGTATAATCGATAGAATACAGATAATCGTAACTACCGATTCTGAAGCGATTTCCCTATTCGAAGAAGACCTTGTGAAACCGATCGGTCTAAAACCATTTGTTTCATTCAGTGGAACGGTGACCGATCAGGTAAATGGATCAATGATGCTTGCGGGAATCGATACTATCGTGGGTGTTTCAAAGGGAAAATTCCGGTTTGAAAAAATTCCCGCGGGATGGTATCCGGTTCTTTACACCGATGGTTTAGAAGAGTATGTGTGTGGATCCGTAAACCTGACTGCAGATCTCGATACTGTTGTCGATGTCTACATGGAAGGCGTGTTAATGGCAAATTTCACCGATGGATTTGATCGTAATCCGCTGACCGAACTCATTGGTGGAACGGAGTGGAAAACATTCACATCGAAAGAACAGCGGATCTATCGAAACGGTACTTGGGTGTTCGAACAGTTCAACGATAAAAATGATACGATAAAGATTGATCCAATCATTGCCAACGGAACGCTTCGCGTGA
>DYSA01000685.1 GCA_020726425.1 Fibrobacter succinogenes
TTTCGTATCCCAGACATCCCCATCTGTCCAGTTGGATTCCACCCATTTTGCCACACTTTGCAGGGATTGTCGCAGGGTCACCGCATCGGAATTGACCATCGCGCAGGTAATGACGGTTTCCGTCCATTTATCCTGTAAATCCATCTCTGCCACAGAGACGTTGAACTCGCGGTGCAAACGCGAAATAAGCGGTTTGATCCGTCCGCGCTTTTCTTTGAGCGAGGAGCAGAGCGGGAGGTGCAGGTGGATGGTGAGGGTGGCGAGCATATTCAATTTGCGATTGAACGCTGTTTTATGGAATATAAATCCGTCCAACACCGAGGTAGTTTTCGATATTCAGGAAAACATCCACAATTTTTTCCGCGCATTGTTCACGATATGCGCGCTCTCTCATGCGATCAAGTGTGCTTATGGTAAGGATGGGCAGCGATATCGAAGTGTTTTCTTCCCGGATTGTTTGCTCCAGGGAATCTTTCCCTTCATCATTTCGATTTGCTGTGAGTAAGATTAGTTGATGTTCCTGGGCAAAGCGCCAAACCTCCCGGTCGGGAGCATTTACTGACATGCCAACATCCGCAAAAGTTAGCATTGGAATTTCTATTAATTTGACCCATCCTTCATTTTCCATGATTGACCAAAGCAATATCCCCTGCTTTTTCATGTGATGATCAAGCAGGACTTTCATGTTTTGCGCTCCGCGTGATATTTTTCCCGCCAGTCCCGCAGTTTTGCAATGGTCGTCTTGCGCTGTTCATAAGTTATTTTCAATACTTCCTGATTCCTTTCTTCCCAATAGCTCCTGTTTTCCTCGGCAGTTTTTACAATTTGCTGGTATTCCTTTTCGAAATCCTCTTTGTTTAAATGAATATAGTCGAGGATGTCCAGCATTTCCTCATCTGTCAATTCATATATATCGCGGATGTTTTTCAGGGATTCATCTCTGCTTATGGAATCCCTAATAACATATAATGTGAGCCGTGTCCCGTTAACAGTTAGTCCCTTTTCAGTGCGAATAACAGTGCGATTTCTGCGTGGGATGGGACCGTCTGCATTCATCAGCAGTTGCACTAATTTTTCCGAACGCAATATAGCCAGCTCTTTTTGCAGGCACCGCGATTCTTCCTCGAGTCTGGCGATTTGTTCATCTAATGATTTGGGAGATATGTCTTGTTTCATTTTGTACGCTCCATTGAATGGATTATACAGCAGAGAAATTAATCATGTCCGCGCTTTTCTTTGAGCGACTGCGTCAGCGAGCAAGCGGGGAGGCGCAGGTGGATGGTGAGGGTGGCGAGCACAGTCTATTTCGAAGAATTTTAATTTTT
>DYSA01000686.1 GCA_020726425.1 Fibrobacter succinogenes
CAAGCGAAGCGAAGCCCGGAGCAAGCCCGACGGTGAGCCCTGGCGAACCGACACGCCCAGAAGAAACGTTGTTCGAATTGTATTCCGAATAGGAAAAGCGACCACTTCTCCTTAAAGAAAAGAAGAGCTCCTTTTAAATATCCTCGCCATCACCTATCTTTCGGCTCACAAAAAAGAGGCTAATATGAATGAAATACTCTCCCCACGTAGGATTTCCCTTGCGCCAATGCTCGACTGGACTGATCAGCACTACCGGTATTTCCTTCGGTTGATCTCCAAAAAGATCTGGCTCTACACCGAAATGGTCACTACCGGCGCAATCCTTCACGGTGACAAGAACCGCCATCTCGATTTCAATGGCGAAGAACATCCCGTGGCACTTCAGCTGGGAGGATCAAACCCCGCCGATCTCGCGGAGTGTGCAAAGATCGCTGAACAGTGGGGCTACGATGAAGTCAATCTCAATGTCGGTTGCCCCTCGAGTCGTGTACAAAATGGATCATTCGGAGCCTGTCTCATGGCAGAACCGGAACTGGTGGCCGAGTGTGTCGCCGCCATGAATCACGCGGTGAAAATTCCCGTCACAGTTAAAACTCGACTGGGAATCGACGAACAGGATTCGTGGGAGTTTTTGGAAAAATTTATCACCACGGTTAAATCTACGGGCTGCAATTCATTTATTCTTCACGCACGAAAAGCATGGCTCAAAGGATTGTCTCCCAAAGAGAACCGCGAAGTGCCACCGCTCAACTACGAACGAGTCTGGAAAGTAAAAGAGCTCTGGCCAGAACTGGAAATCTCGATTAATGGAGGATTTCGATCCATGGATCTGGTGGAACAGAATCTCTTGCACGTTGATGGGGTGATGATCGGTCGCGAAGCCTACGAAAATCCCTTTGCTCTTGCCTGTGTTGACAGCCGATTCTACGGCGAACCAGAGCGAAATCTCACCCGGAAACAGATTTTCGCCGAGATGATTCCCTACTTTGAACGCCGCCTCGCCGAAGGAGATCACCTAAAACGAGTTGCGCGCCACCTTCTGGGACTGTACCACGGAATAGATGGCGGTCGGGCATATCGAAGAACCCTTTCCGAAGGAACCAATAACAAGGCGGGAGATTCTCAATTTCTGTTGGAACTGCTCAACTCGCTCCCCGATGGGATCTGAAACATTTTTGCGAAGAACTTTTGCGCGGAAACTATATTTTCTCCGCTGATCAGTAATGGTTTAGCAAAATGCACCCGTAGCTCAGCTGGATAGAGTATCGGTCTCCGAAGCCGAGGGTCACGCGTTCGAATCGCGTCGGGTGTACCAGAAAGCC
>DYSA01000687.1 GCA_020726425.1 Fibrobacter succinogenes
ACTCCCCGGATTCGCCTTCTTGATAGCCACCAACGCCAGCGAATCTCCTTCGCGACTATCCAAATCCTGCCCGAACACCAGCGACCCCAGAACCAGAACCGCTCCAATGATGATCTTTTTCATCTAAACTCCTTATAAATATTAACTTTCCGCCTAAAGATACAATGACCGTTCACCCATTTCAACCGTGGGGAACGAAATTATCACTACGGTAGGGGCACGGCGCGCCGTGCCCCTACACAAAATCACCCTGTTCATCCTGTAGATCCGGCCCTGTGTGGCCGGCTTCCCCTCTGATGTGGCCGGTTTCGCACCAGAGGCGGAGGTTTCAACTCCCGAAGTGCCTCTTTCAAGTCGAAAAGTGCCAGTTTCAACTCCCGAAGTGCCCTTTTCAAGTCGAAAAGTGCCAGTTTCAACTCCCGAAGTGCCCCTTTCAAGTCGAAAAGTGCCCCTTCAGGTACCCCAGGGGTACTCAAAGAGGCACTTTTCAATCCAAAACTGGCATTTCTGGCACGACCGTGGGCACGTACCAGAAAATTTCAATCAATCTGATCTGTTTACAGACCTAATCCCGAATCTGAAGGAGCAGTTTTTGACTCCTCTGAACCACTGACTCTGTTGCCGGAAGCGTTTTCACTGAGCGTTGCACTCTTGTAGAGTTCCGCCCGAGGAGTTCCTTCGAAAATCATCTGGCCGTAGTCACAGATCGGGGTAACTGCCTGCATGAGATAGGTGTAGGCGCGGAATACCATTTTCTTTTTCTCTTCATACCCTTCGGGGAGGCGTTTCATATCTGCAATCAGGGTCTGAAGTTTTGTGTTAATCTCATCGAGCCGTTTAAGAAACGTGGCATCAAGGCCAATAGAAGCCAGTTTTTCCGCATCACGTTTCGCCATCGCGTTGATATTGCTTATGTCGCGCTGAAGATCTTTGCGGCCATAGCCGGGTTTAATCTTTCCTATCTCTTTTAAAGTAGTGACATCACCCTCTTCGGTGGCGATTGCGGTGCGGCGAGTGATAAATTTTTGTTTTATCTTTTCCGCTTCCGGTTCAAGAACGATCCACTCGCCCTTTGCAGTTCCGGGCCCTGAATCAGTCAATACAAATTGGTTATCCGCGTGAATAAACCCTTCGATTCGTTCGGGAAGTGTGGCGATAAGGTCAGTGTTAAAGCGGGGGATGAAGCTAAATTCGCCAATATCTTCGGCGGAATAACTGGCCAGTTGCAGCGATTCAGCGATGATCACTTCCCGTGCGCGGTTCATGTGGGTGAAATTGATCTCCTGAATCGCAAGATATTCGCGCATCAGGTTTTTG
>DYSA01000097.1 GCA_020726425.1 Fibrobacter succinogenes
AACGAGTGCTGAAGCGAGTTTTTGTCCCCCACTAACACCTGAGTAGTTACCATTTCTGATCCGCTTGAAAAACTAATACGCCTTTTCTTGCTGCTCGAACGGTTGTTCGTAGGCATTTTCAAAAAGAGAAAAAAGATCCACCGGCATTTCGGAAACTGGATCGTGATCCAGTTCGATTCCCAGAACATCTTTGATCGTATAGGCCCAACTGAATCGGGCCATTGCTTGCGATCGCGTTCTGTGGCGAAGTTCCAGATACTCTTCGGGATAGTGATTCACCATCTCCGCCATTTTAACCATGGCATCAACCCACGCTTCGGAGTTGCTCATAGAGATAACCGCGCCGGTGTTTCCATCGACGACAATCTCCTGAGGGCCACCACGATCAGACACAATCGCCGGTGTCCCGCACATTTGCGCTTCGAGAACTGCCATGCCAAACGTATCAGTGACGCTCGGGAACAGCAAAATATCCGCGCAACTGTACAGTTTTGCCATGGTGGTTCGTTCTACCCGGCCGGTGAACACGATGCGATTCGTCTGATACTGTTGCGAAAGTTCATCGTACAACGGGCCATCGCCGCAGAGAATCAGATTCGATTCGGGGACGCGCTTTTGATACTCTTTAAAGAGTGCAATAAGTTTGCGACTGTTTTTCTCTTCGCTGATCCGGCCGGCGTAGATCATGTTTACGCCTTCGGGAATTCCGAAATGCTTTCCAAAATAGGAGCGGTTGCGCGAATCCGACGTGAAAATTTCGGGATCCACGCCACGGCGGAACAGAGAGAGTTTTTCTGGTGCATAGCCCTGATCCACCAAGATTCGGCGATAGGCTTGCGACGGAACAAATACCTGATCCATTTGTGAATAGAACAGCTTGATCGCATCGCGAACCAAGAGCGTCACGTTTTCATCATCGGTGACAATCTTTGTGTAGCTGGTAAAATCGGTGTGGTAGATTCCCGAAACCTTGAGGTTCAGAAGTTTTGCTGCGGTAAGTCCTACTAATCCCACGGGCCCGGGGGTGGAAATTACCAGTTCATCGGCATTGAAATCGGAGATTTTTTGAAGAGCATCCAAGAGTGAAGGTATCCGAAGTGTCAATCCTTTAAAGAACGTCACCGGATATTCACCGACGCGGCCGATCTCCATAATCATCTGAGGATTTACACCTTCGACAGTTCCCTGATCAGTGGTTACAATCTTGAGATTGAGATTTTCAGAAAACCCGATCTGCGCCAGTTTCTGAAGTGTTTCTGAAACGCCGTTGAGATCGGTGAACGTATCGGTGAACCAGAGTACTCGTTTGTTTCGAGGAGATTCGGCGGGAAAATGGCGCCGTTTCAGTTCATCGCTCACGGCACGAGAACCGTTGATCACGCTGAGAGTCGTGAAAAAGGGGAGTGAAATAAACACTGCCGGAAGCATTCCGGAGATATTGCGCAAAACTCCCGCAAGATCGCCATCGCGGATCGATTCGGAGATGCGAGCCACGAACTGTTCAAAGAAAAGATCGGAAAACGCCGCCGCATGGCGATAGATCGTATCGACGCGGTTGTCCAGCGATTCGTGACTGCTTCTCTGTACATCCGCGAGAAGTTTTTCTAGTGCTTCTCCGAGTTTCTGCTGTTTTTTCATGAACGGTTTTATCGCAAGTTTCTGGCGGAATCCCAGTTTTTCACCCTGAAATACCATGCCCGAAAGCAGTGCGAATAGTGAATTGCTGATTCCCGACGAACGACTTTTTGAAAATTCCCATGCGATCTTGTAGAGCGAAAGGGCAAAGCTTCGATAGTCGTTGTGCCGTCCATCGGCGGTGGTGTGTTTGCGGCGAATCGACCCGAGAAACTCTTCCGCCGTCTCCGCATCATCTTCCGCAGAAGTGTAGGCGCTGGCGATAAACAGTCCTCCGTGATCATCGGAACCGCCGGTGATCCCCTTAATCCACGGACGAGAACTGATCGGTTCGATTCCGTGTTTTCGCTGAAGGTCATCGATCTTTGCGGGGGTGAGTTGTTCCAGAAGATTCATCAAGAATTGATTTGACCGGTACTCTCTTCCGCCGTTGAGCCCTTCGAAATGGTCAAAGAGAAGGATCAGTTTTTCCACCAGATCCGCATCGAGTTTGCGGTTCACGGAAAACGTCGCGTGAGCAACTGAGTGGGTGAGATTGTGCTTTTTCACGTAGTCGCGCAGTTCGTAAATGCTGTGGCGAATCTCGGATATTTCATCGAAATGACGGCGGTCAAGTCCCCACACGAGAACGTGTATTTTACAGTCATTCTCGGGGAAATAGGTGGTGAATTCACAGCCGGTAATGACATCGTTGGGGTGATCTTCTTTTAGTTTCATCACGCCACAGACGCAGTTGTGATCCGTGATTGTGACAAAATCCATCCCTTTCGCTTTGGCTTCGCGATAGAGTTGTTCCGGTTCGGTGTAGGATTCACGAGTTCCGATTCTTTGAAGGAACCATTCCGATGGGTGGGCTGAATATTTGCTATGGACATGTAGATCTGCGCGTTTCATAGTTTCTCCTTTGCCAAATATTGGCGAGTTTGTAGACTATAAAAAATGGTGAAACAGTGTGACGGTTTCGTGAACTTACGGTTAGGAGTTGTCGGGGAGAGTGTGAACTTTTCGTGAGGGGGAAACGAGTGTGATATGTGGTGCGATGATTTGTTAGGCGAACCAGGTGTTCGCCCAGAAATATTTGTTATAGCTGTTCAATATCTCCGGTCGAAAGTCCGGTGTACTTCTGGATTGTTTCAAAGGGGACGCCATCGAGTTTCATAGTTCTTGCAGTTTCAATCTTCCCTTCAATCTTCCCTTCAATCTTTCCATCATCGAATGCTGTATCAATTGAGTTCTTCAGATCGCGGTACTCTTTCAAACTCTCTTCGTACTCATCGTACTCATTTTGATCAAATTGAGCGATTTCGGCTTGGTCAAAAAGTTGCTTGAATACCAATTCCTGTAGTTTTTCTGGGCGGGTGGTGAGGTTGTGAAGATTTTTTAGAATAAAAAGCCACTTCTCAAAATGTGAGGAAAGTTCTTCCACGCTTTTATTGAATTTGGGCATTTCCAGATAGATGTAGGTCAATTTGTTATAGAAAATTTTCCCGGTTTTAATATCAACCATTTTCACTTCGTGATGAAATACTTCTGAATCAGCTTTGTTTTCATCAAAAACAAAATCGAGAATGCCTACAGTGTAGACGGCATTAAGTTTAAAATTCCAATCCCCTTTTTCCGCTTGTTGTTGAATGGGAAATGTGGAGTAATAGACACTGCGATCTTTGAAATAGTTCTGTTTTACTTTCTGAAGTTCCACGATGAAATGTTCGCCCGATTCGTTCTTGCAGTAGATATCAAAAATGGCGCGACGATCAGAGTAAGATCGACCCAGTTGTTCCGTCGTAAGGAACGTAATATCTTCAATGACGCCAGCTTCAGAACTTACCAGTTCATTGAGAAAATCTATCAGAAGTGGTTTGTTAAATTCAGAACCAAAGAGTTTCTTGAATCCAAAATCGGTAAAGAGATTGATGTATTTTTCTTTCAGTGTGCCCACATACATGCCTTTTCTTACAATTCAAAATATGAAATTCATTGTGAAAATACACTCCGCAGTACATTGATTGTTCGCAAAGAACACGGTCATTTCAAACAATGTGAACAGAGCCTGAATGAGGTGCGTGACAGGACCGGAGTCACTGTCACGAGAGATACCTATTTTCCGCTCGGAAACGAACTGCTGATTCCCAGCGAAAGATCGATTCCGCTTTTCACCGAACTCTTGAGATACTCCACATCATTGAAATAGTAGACCATCTTTTTTGTCGGATTGAGCACATTTTTCGCCTTAAACGTCAGTTTGGTCTGCTGTCCCAGATCTTTGGTGAACGTGAGATTCAAGAGATGTTCCGGTTTTTCCCAAAGATATGGTTCGGTCACATCGGTCAGTTCGCCGAGTCGTTCTCCGAAAACGTTGTAGTACACCGTCGAAGTGAGTCGGATCTTTTTGGCCGAGTGAGACAGGAAAGCGTTCAACACAAAGGGAGACTGGCCCTGAAACGGTCGATACGATTTTTCGTCAGGGAAATAGTTCTCCTGTTTCCGACTCTCTTCGTCGAGATTCACCCGCGAATAGACAAAGGTTGCATTGGCATTAAAGGAGAAATCTTTCAGGAACTCTACAAAATCGAGTTTTTTCACCAACTCCAGTTCCGTTCCGAAAATGTTTGCATCGCTCGTCGAATTGATCGGCTGACGCACATCGTTGTCGAGGAACTTTGTTTCGATAGGATTCTTAATCTGTTTGAAAAATCCACTCACTGCAAAAAGATCACCGGGCTTTGGAAAGAGTTCCCAGCGAAGGTCTGCGTTGTGGATCAGCGATCGTTCGAGATTGCGATTCCCCACAAACGAAGCTCCACCCGTGAACGCTTCGGTGAGATATTCCGCTTTTTCGCGGATCGATGGACGAACCAATGTTTTTCCGTAGGCCGATTTGACAATCATCTTTTCGGATGGTTTAAACGTGAACATCACCGAAGGCAACAGATCGAAATCATCCATCTCTGCCGCCGAAGAGTCGGTCTGTTTGGACTCCACAATCGTTTCGTCATAGAGCTTTGCCGTTTCCCCGCGAACACCAATCGTGGTGGAGAGTTTTTGGAGAAGTGGCAGTTCAATCTGGGCAAACTGTGAAATAATCTGCGTGTTTCCATCGCGCTGTGAAATATCCCGCGAATCATCGCTCACGGTGATTCCCCAATCTTTACCGCTGAGAGAGATCGACGTGTCCACGTTCAGAATCCCGAGATTCTCTTCACTGATTCTGTCCCACGCCGCTTCGGTCTGAGCTCCTCCGCCAATCGAGTAACGAACTCGGCGATTGCGCTGTTCCTGCCATTCACCCTGCCATCCCGCTCCAGCAGTTACCGTTGCCGAGTCGTCGCTCCACTGATAGAACGGAATTTCCACGGAGAGATTTCCTGTTCCCATGGTACTTTTTACTTCGCGCCACGAATGACTCGGATTGGGCATGGTTCCCACCATTTGCCACACGCCGGAAGTGTCACGGAAACTGTAGATATCGCGCATGTCCGGTTCGTTCTGGTTTGATTTGGTAAACGAACCGTTCCAGTTCAGAGCGATATGATCACGCTTTGTATTGAACCGATTATCTCCCGCCAGTTTCAGATAGTTCATCGATCGTTCGGTATAGTGAAGGCGCGTTGTGTAGAACATATCCGCCGCTCGTTCCGATCCGGGGAATTTTCCTTCTACATTTTTAATCGCATTCTCACCGCTTTGAAGGTGAAGATAATCAAGGCGGATATTTTGGTTCGGAGCTAATTCGTACGAAGTGTTCCCCAAAAATGACCAGAGAACTTTCTCTTTTGAATCATCGACAGTGAAATCTTTCGTCACGCGAAGTGGCGTATTTGGACCATCGACGGCGTAGGATCGAGAGATCGATCCCGGTTTCATCTTGCGATCGTTTTTATAGGTTATACTTCCGGTGTAGCCGAGTTTTTTTCCTTTCGGCGCGATTGTGTTGCCGTAGGAAACAGAAAAATCGAAATTCGGAAGTGCCGTTTTTGTATGGCCGATCATCTCGGTGGAGAGCGATTTAGCCATTTCATCGAAAAACGCCAAGTGCGAAGCCAGTGATTCGGGAAGATCATCGCGGTCGAGATTTTTCCCGTAGAAACTGGTGTGTTCTTCAACCTGATCCTTGGTGTTATCCTGATAGATCTGCGGAAGTTCGCGGGTGCCGTCGTCCATTCCGAGCCAGAATCGTTTGCCATTTTCGGACGTCATAAAATCTTTGCCCGTGGTGAGCGAATGAAATCCGGTTCCGGCGGTGAGGGTTAGCTTTTTCGATTCTGGAAAGGGCTTGGTGCCGATGTCGATAATTCCACCGGCGAACGACGCAGGGCGAATAGTCTGGAACGTTTTGTACACGCGAATATTTTCGATTACGCCGGTGGGGAAGATGTCCATGTTCACGGCATTTTCATCGGGATCGGAACTGGGTATCATGGATCCGTTGAGCATAATGATCGAATATTTCGCCGGAAGACCGCGGACAACCACGTACTTGTCATCCACGATTGTGGCGCCGGTGATCTGTTTCATCGCATCCGCCGCAGAACTTGCTCCGGCCTTGGAGAACTCTTCCGAAGCCACCGCATCGACAACTTCGAACGTCTGCTGCCGTTCTTTGAGAAGAGCCGCGCCACTCGATTTAGTCGCCACGCCGCGAATAGTCATTTTCGACATGGTGCTGAAACCTTCTTTGTCCAGAACCACGTCGAATCGGCCATTTTTACCCAGTACTACCGGAACGTTGTCGATCAGTTTTGTTTCGTGGCCATCGCTGTACACGGTGAGTGCATAGATTCCCGGCTTGTCCTGAATTTCAAATGATCCGTCAGAACTGGTCACTGCATCGAGGGTTCGTTTTCCTTTGAGAACCACGCGAGCACCGCTGATTGGCTGGCTTGTTTCCGAAGATACAACCACTCCCGTGATCGCTCCGTTCCCTGCCAATATCGCCGGCCCTTCGGAAAGCTCTTTGAGTCTGATCTCTGACGTAACGGTTTCGCCAGCCCAGAAATCGACATCCAGCACCTCGGTCGAATCAAATCCTTCCGCCCATGTGGTGAGCGTATACACGCCACTCTCTACCGAATCAATAACAAACTGACCGCGATTATCCGTGATCGCACTGAGATTTTTTTCTGCAATGCGCACCGTCAAACCGGCCATGGCCATGCCCTGAGGATCCACAACTTTTCCCATGACGCGAGAAAACTCTTTCCGCGAAGGATCCTGCTTTGCCATCATAATAAGGCGTTCGGTTTTCGATCCCTGAGCCAGTGAAACGCCATTCACAATCGAAGCGTCGTATCCCCAGAGAGCGGCCATGACAGAGTATTTCCCTGCCGCGATTCCGGTGATTTCAAAGTGACCATTCGCATCGGTCACCGAAGAGTAATCGGTGTTGATACAGGAGACCGCTACGTTGGGAATTGCCGCGCCGGTTTCATCGCGAACTGTTCCGGTGAGCGAAGCACTGAGCTGTTTCTGTTGTTCTGTGGGAATGAGTTTCACCGTGAGATTCTGGACTACTCCGATCTGACCGGTCACTTCGACAACGCTATCGCGATACCCTTCCGCAGTGAGCACCAGATTGAGTGTGCCTTCGGGAACGATCGAAGCTTGTCCCATGAGATCAGTGGGAACAATGCCATTGTTCGACACGATTTCACCAGCCACCGGCAAACCATCGGATCCCAAAAGTGAAACGAGAACAACCCCCGGACGATTTTCTTTTATTACCTCTGGTCGGTGTAAAACGATCTGAACCGAATCTCCCGAAGCTACTGAACGGTTTGTCGCACTATAGCCTCCCGCAGAAACGGTAAGGATTTCATTGCGTCGATCGTTTTCAAAAGAGAACCATCCCTGATCATCGCTAAAGATGTTCTCTCCTTTTTCAGTTTGAATCACCGCCGCGCGAATGGGGATTCCATCGCTATCCACGATCGTTCCAGTGAACGTTCCCGCCGCTGCAAAAGTGAGAAGTGCTGATATTCCTACCGTGGTACGTGTCGTCCGTTTCATGAATCCCCGTTTCTCTATAAACCATTACGGTCAAAGATACGGTGTGAACATTTCTGATCTGCAAGGGTTCGGTTAGGAGAGAGTGAGCGGAT